>DLOP01000094.1:12886-41686 GCA_002478505.1 Lachnospiraceae bacterium UBA7481 | reverse complement strand
GCAAATCCGCACTGCTGATCCATGCAGACCAGCTTGCTGCCCTTCTTTAACAGCAGACTTCCGCATTCCGGACATTTTTCTCCGGACGGCATCTGCCATACCATAAAATCACACTCAGGAATTGCCTCGCACCCAAAATATCTTCTGCCCTTCTTCGTCTTGCGGATAACGATCTCCCCGCCGCATTTCGGGCAGGCTACACCGATCTTCTCCAGATAAGGCTTCGTATTACGGCAATCCGGGAATCCGGGGCAGGCAAGGAATTTCCCATGCGGACCATACTTGATGACCATGTTGCGACCGCACTCCTCGCATACAACATCAGATTCCTCATCCTTGATCTCTATATGTTCCAGCTCCTTTTCCGCCGTCCGGACCGCCTCATCCAGATCCGGGTAAAAATTGGCTACTACGGTTTTCCAAGGAACATCGCCTTCCTCCACGCTGTCAAGAAGTCCTTCCATAGTTGCCGTAAAATTGACATCCACAATAGACGGAAACGCCTCCTTCATCATCTGGTTGACTACCTCTCCCAGCTCGGATACATAGAGGTTTTTATTCTCCTTGATGATATAGCGTCTGGCAAGGATGGTAGTGATCGTCGGCGCATACGTACTGGGGCGTCCGATCCCAAGTTCCTCAAGGGCGCGTACGAGACTTGCCTCCGTATAATGCGCGGGCGGCTGAGTAAAATGCTGCTTCGTCTCCAGTCCTGCAAAAGAAAGCTGCGTCTTCTCAGTCAGCTCCTTTAACATAAACGCATTTTCCGCCTTTTCTGTGTCTCCATCCGAATAAACGCTCATAAAGCCGTCAAACTTCACTGCAGAAGAAGACGCCGTAAACCGGTATCCTGCCGCAGAGATCTTAACAGACATCGTATCATAAACTGCGGGCGCCATTCTGCTCGCTGCAAACCGTTTCCAGATCAACTGATACAGACGGAGCTGATCCCGCGACAGGGAATCCTTCACCTGTTCCGGTGTCCTCGCTATATCTGTGGGACGGATCGCCTCATGGGCATCCTGGATCTTCTTCGACTCCTTTTTCACCTCTGCATCCACAGCAAGATACTCCTTGCCGTAGTGTTCCGTAATATATGTTTTGGCGCTGTCCAGCGCTTCGTTAGATACTCTGGTGGAATCGGTCCTCAAATAAGTGATCAGACCTACGGTGCCGCTTCCTTTGATCTCTACACCTTCATAAAGCTGCTGTGCGACGCGCATCGTCTTCTGTGTGGAAAAGTTCAGCATCTTGCTGGCCTCCTGCTGCAGCGTGGAAGTCGTAAACGGCAGCGGCGCCTTTCTGGTCCGCTCCCCGTGTTTGATCTCCGTGATCTTATAGTCCGCCTTCTGCAGCGCCTTTTCAATCCGGACAGCCTCCTCTTTAGAACCCACCGTCTCCTTACCGTCTTCATCACCGTAATAATGTGCAATAAACGTCTTACCTTTCCTGCCCTTCACAGCCGGCAGGGAAAGCGTAACATCCAGCGTCCAATATTCCTCCGGAATAAATGCCGCGATCTCCTCCTCGCGGTCACAGATGATCCTAAGCGCCACCGACTGTACCCTTCCCGCGCTCAGTCCTCTCTTTACCTTTGCCCACAGTACCGGTGAAATACGGTAGCCCACCATACGGTCCAGAATCCTCCTCGCCTGCTGTGCATTGACAAGATCCATATCAATCTCCCTTGCATTCTTAAAGGATTCCTTGATGGCATTCTTTGTGATCTCGTTAAAAGTAATGCGGTAGACCTTTTTATCTTTCAGCTTCAGCGCCTCCAGAAGATGCCACGAAATAGCCTCCCCTTCGCGGTCAGGGTCAGTCGCCAGATAGATCTTCTCCGCCTTTTTTACTTCTTTTCTAAGATTTGCAAGCACATCGCCCTTCCCGCGGATCGTAATGTACTTTGGCTCATAATCATGCTCCACGTCCACGCCCAGCGTACTCTTTGGCAGGTCGCGCACATGCCCGTTGCTTGCCGCCACCTCATAACTGCTTCCCAAAAACTTTTTGATCGTCTTCACCTTTGCCGGTGATTCCACAATGACCAGATATTTTGCCATAGCAACTGAACACCTTCCTATATCTATATTTTATTCTGCCGCGGCATACGCGGACGGTCTTTTGTTATCCACATTTTCAATGACGATTGAAAATGGCGATACATATTATGTAATATGTATCGCCATTCACTATACACCAAAATAAATTTTCACGCAACCATTAATTTTTGTTTTTCTCCCAACAAGCCTTAATCCAGCATCCAGCCCACCGCGTTCCAGAAGGTGGTTTCTTGGGATCCCATATTCATATTATATGGATAAACATAAACCGTTCCCGTCACCGTCTGATATCCGTTATACTCCAAGGTCACATTAAAGAAAAGCGGCTTACCTGTCTCAGCCATATATGCCTCATACCCCCTGAGGTCAGAATCCCCCGACGTGGAAAATCCGTTACATTGATTAGCCTGAACCAAATTAGAATAAATATCAAAGGTATTTACTGCCTCATTCATCTTCCAATATAGTGGACCGTCAAGTTTTACCTCTGCAAAAGAACCACCGTTGCCATTATATCTCACATTTATTCCCTGCCTACTTCCGTTCTCATCATAGACGCCGAACTCCTGAAAACCTGAACCTGGTCCAGTAATATATTGCAGAGACATCGTAACTTCATCCGCCTTTGTCACATCAATGCCCTGCACCGGAACAGCAGATATCACAGACATGCTTGTTCCCACATAAGCGTTCATCAGCCCGGCTCCACTTGACCCAAATTCAACCTTCTTCGTGCCGACCCTGATCTTGAGAACCGTATGACCAGGATCATTTCCCGTTGCAATCAATGTATAATACTGATGCGCCACAGTATCTCCATTCGTAATCATACTGGTTGTCAATTTTGTATGGCCGGAATCAAGCCAATCATAAACTGTAGACGCCGCCGCTTCACTCTCGCTGTCCCATGCAAACGTAAAGTGAATGTCCTCCGTATCATACAAGTTAGAAAGATTATATTCACGGAACCGCAAGACATCCAGATCATAATCAAAAGTCCCACCGCCGGAACCGCTCCTGCCACCACTGCCGACAGCATTCCTTAAATAGATATCCTGACTTGCCTGATATCCGTATCTTCCGTTATTCATAGATACATTTAAGGTAACTATATCATGTGAATACTGCGACATATTCAGTGAAATCGACTGCACATACTCAGCCATCGGAACATGAGCCACATCCCCGGTGCCGTCCGATGTGGTTTTGTTATAATACAGCGTTCCATAACTATCTTCAGGACCGTCCATCTCCAACGTGAAGAAATAAACTGTAGATTCACCGCTGCCTTCGGTTCCCTTACTATTATTACTGATCGTGATTAAATCGTAACTTACCGATGAATCAACTGACACGGAATGTGAAACATCAATCAGTAATTCCTCCATCTGCTGAACGATCTGCTGCGCCTCTGTCTGCAGCTCTACTTCATAGGTTCCATTCCGATAGAGCTTGGAACTGTTCATCATCATATTGCCGATCTCCCCCATGATGATGGCAAACACGGCAAGCGTAACCAGAAGCTCCACCAAGGTATAACCCTTATTATTTCTCATATGGGACACCATCCTTTCTACTTTATTTTATATTGCTCCTCATAATAAAACATTATCTTAATTCCGTTGTGTGCTTACCGGTATCAAGGTAAAAGATAACAGCTACCTTACGAGTGCCATGGGAAAACTCAAACTCTTCCACCATATCGGAATCTTGAATCACCATCCCCGCAGAATTAAAGCGATAAGTTACCTGGGGCATAGCGGGCGAAGCGCCCGAAGTACCACTTGCATAAGTATAGTTAACACCAATGGTACCGTTGTTGACTGCTGTCGCAGGCTCAACAGTAGGATCGCCAATCGTGTAATATACGGTTCCATCTGTCATCCATACGGTAAGCTTCCCTGCCTCCGTCCCTTTCGCCATGGACTGTACACGCGCTTTATTAAACGCTGTATCCAACGTATTGGCAGCCTTGGCAACATTGGCGTTATCAACGATAACATACGTGATCGTAACCAATCCGACCGCCACCGCCATAATGGCTNNTGCCCCCCGCCATAATGGCTACTACCACAAGCAACTCAAGCAGGGAAAAACCCTTATTGGAACTTAGGATCGATTTTCTTTGACTGCTTCTCTTTTTCATGGCATCTCCTCCTTTATCAATCCTTGCTCCATACTCTATAGGTGATCGTAGAATTTTTCGGATCCGCATCCCCTGTCGGCGCTGAATAGACGTTCGTCATAATCTCGCTGGAATTTTCATTGATAAAATACCCAACCGGCAGATAATTCATGCCGTTGGAAGCCGCAACAAATATTCTCTCCCCATCAGAAGCAGGCTCCGTAAAGCTAGAACCATTGGACTGCACGCCCGACTTATCATCAACTGTACCCGACGCAAACGCCGCCTTATAGTTAGCGCCGTAATACGAACTTTCATCAGGACGTATATCAATCTGCACTTCGGTATTGGGACTAGAAGGATAAAACAATAAATTCTTGGCAGCTTCATAAGCTTCAGGCGTCATCTTTGTCATATAAGCAGTACCCTGCATATGATTGTACGAAATCAATCCCGTCGTTAAAACCGTCGTATTCTCAAAATTCATCTGAGTCGAAATATTTACATCAGTGCAGAGCATAATCAGCGAATTGCCCTCTGAGTGGAAATTATTACCCTGTCCAGCGCCATACACTACCGCTTTTGCATTGGCAGCTGAATCCTCTGCCCTATATTGGATATTACCGGTTCCAACCGTAAATGTACCACCACCCGGATTGGGCTGCGGCGCGCCGCACAGATCCATAAGGCTTGCTTTTCTAAATTGACTGCTGCCACCCGAAGTAAAATAACCATATATCATAACCGGCTTGAAAATCGAAGTCGTCAACAGACCGTTATCCAAATAGTCACTCCTGCCAACCGTCTGTGGATTCCTATCCGACACACCAATCAGAGTGGAACTGCCGTCCACATCCACTGGTCCTTCATGCTTTAAATCGCCGGAAACGATCAATGCGGAACCATTTTCTACTGTTATGCTTCCATACACTATACATGTACCCGTAATATGAAGTTCTGAATGATCCTTAACCACTATGTCGCCAACAACCATCGCCTGCGGCGACAGCAGAACCAGAGAACCCGAATTGCTGATTGTCATTGCCGGATCGCTGCTTCCATAATTCTGGATAAATACATTACCGCTGCAGACACGCGATCCGCCGTTTGACATATCAAACCTGGACTCTGTTATGATACTGAAATCATTGATATCAATCGTCCCCGGCATCGTGTTCGGGAAATCCATTTCAATATCCGACGTTATCGTGCTGACATAACCTTCCTGTGTGGTGACAGTGATCTGAACGCCGCACAGCTTGATCATATCATTGGTAATATATAGCGCATGTTCTTTCAGCTGACCGCTGTCATCCTTCAGCCTTGGCGATATCTCTACCGTAATATCCGCAATATTTGCATCTTTACTGGCTATGGTAATCAAATTCTTTACGTCTCCCGGCGTATAGGTGTCAAAACTTCCCACCGTCGTTGCGCCGATCGCCGTCCTCACATTTGTTCTTGCATCAGCCATACTTGACCCGCCGGCAGCCACCTGCTGCAGCGACGTTGCCAGATCATCCAACGCAAACTCATCCGTATAGAAATTATCTGTCGCCGAATAGCGCATCGACTTGGTCAGATAATTCATATACGCCATATACATAAGGGATGAAGCCATGATCGTCATAAAAGTCACAGCAATCAGTATCGTGACCAGAGCCGCGCCCTTATTATCCAACAGTTTCCTTCTTGTCTTCATAATCTTCTCCCCTCCTTTACTGTCTTCCGGCCATGATGCCGCCGTCCATCGTCATTAACACATGCTTACAACGTTCATCAACACTCATTTCAGGTTTATACTCATATAACGTCAACAAAATCCGATAAGTATAATACGTATCACCGGCTGTTTTGGCCATCGGCAGAAATGATACCACCGCATCAAAACGATACCCTTCATAATGAATATTGCCATATCCGATAAACAGAGCCCCTCCGGAACCGGGCGAACAGGAAGTAAAGATACGACACTCTTTACCGTTTGCCCCTGCCACAGCATTAAACTGCTGTGCAAGATCATTCGCAAAAATCTGGTTCATGCTTGCCATCACGGAATTATCACTGACAAGATTTTGGGTTTCCAGGGTTACCCCCTGCCATATCACAGAGTTGCAGCTGACAGCGGTCAAGTAGAGCGCCAGATCACCAGTGTAATTATCATAAGTCCCCGTCGTATTAAACCAATTATTATCAATTGATGACAATGCCTTGTCACCACTTACAACGTCAGGATTCGTTCCCAAAGCGCCCACAGAAGCCTTCACATCAAGATATGTCTTCCCCGCAAACCCTTCCATGATCGTCTGGGCTACTTCCGTCTGTATCATCACCTGACGCGCATCACGGTTGATCTGCGCTGAAGTGATGAACGTATGAAGGATGGGAACAATTATTACTGCCAGCATACCAATGCCAATGATGATCTCGATCAGCGAAAAGCCCTTGTTGTTACCTTTCTTCATCATAAACTTAATCCTTTCTTAAAACTAAACAAACTTAAATGCAAAAACTAAATCCAGCGCCCCTGTTGATTGATAAAAGTATTTATACAGCACATGCCCTCCTAATATCAGGAAGGCTGTGCCATAATCATTATTCTACTGGTGCTTCCACTTCCGCTTCCGAAGCCTCTTCTTCCATCTCTGTCACGTTAAGTGGTCCAAAAATACCAAATTCTTTATTACCACGTAATTTCAGTTCCTCCAAGCTCAAATCAACCTCAGTATCATCCAGCATAATTGTAAAGTCCACATCATCCAAGGTTCTGTCCGGTCCTGAAATCGCATACTGTTCCAGTTGCATAGTACCGCTGACAACACCTGTATCCAAATCCATTTGCATATCAATACTCGTATAAATCATCGGATCCTCATAATCCATCAGATATTTCAAAAGATATTTCATACCACCGTAATAACAGTTATATTTTACCGCAGAAAGATTACTGATCGCTACAAATTCAGTATCTAACGGCGCTGCAGAATCTGTGGCAGCATCTGCAATACCCACGGAATCGGACGAGATCTGCGTCTTTATATTGACTCCAAATGTCACCGTATCAAATATGATCGGAAACTCCAGCTCCCTCTTACCGGTTTCCTCATTTAAAACCAGATCAGAAGAATATTCTGTCTGTAACAGGAACATTGCGTAATTCTCGCTTCTGACATCTGCCGGGAAAGAAGCAACGATAACATCCCGTTCCTCATGCAAACGTACAATCTCTTTTTCATAAAAATCGCGTTTCTCATCCATCTCTTTCAGCTGGTCGTATCTTACCTGCAGTTCCTGTACCCTTGTCAGTGTTGTCTCTGTTTCTACTTTAGTATTCTTAATATAGAATACATAAGGAAGTATAGTAACCATAAGAATTAAAAGAAAAAGTATGATCTTTTTATCTCTATCTGACATAATTACTGCTCACCTCCCTCTGCGTCTTCTACATCTGTATTTTCTTCCGGTGCTTCCGGCACAGGATTGGAGATGTGACATGACACATTGTACGTTGTCTGCACAAAAACCATCCTCTCATATTCCAAATATTCCGGAGGATACTCTTCGCCTTCTTTGTATTCAATATACTCGCCTAACTCATCCTCTTTGTTTGTTTCCTCTCGCAAAAATTCAGGATTACCTTCATCATCAACACCAATCACAAATAACGTTCTGTATTTCTCTTGGAATCCCGGTACCTCAAATTCAGAAACATAATCCAGATTGCCTATCGTAAAAATCACATCAGCAATCTCATTTTTTGTCGTCTGATGCCAACCTGAAGTCACATCAAATGATACATCTCCATCCGAGGCTGACAGCGTACCAACGACCGCATCCGTCGGCAACATCACTTCAAGATCTTCAATAAACTTCAGAAGCATTTCATTATCATTGTGCGTTGAGGACTCAAATGCCTTTATAATTGCAAGTTCTGCCAACGCGTTGTCATAATTTATTTTGATCTGTTCAATATCTTCAATGTCTTTAATAGCCTGTTCCAAATTTGTCATCTTCGTCACAGCTTCATGGTGGTTGTATGCGGTTAAGGCAACCCATCCGCCCATCACAGCTATGCAGGCAAAAAGAACACCTACAAGCACTTTAAATACCAGCTCCGAACTGGCTGTATAACTTGAACTGCTGCTCGTATCAACACTAAGTCCGATGGGGTCGATCACTGCACCGATATTCGGCAGGTAACGAAGCACTTCTTCCGCCGTCAAAGCCGCCTGCCCCTTGATCGCTACACCCGCCAATGTTTCAAAATGCTCTACCGGTGCACCAAGCTCGCGCTCCATAATACGCTCGATACCGGCGATCGCACTACCTTCACCAAATACCTTGATACCCTGCAAAAGATCTGAAGGGTTCTTAGTTCTATGATATTCAACAACTCTGGCAATGCCATTAACAAGGTACTGCACAGTCGCTGCATACTCATCTGCGGTTACGTGCTGATCCAGAAGAGTCTCATTGGAAAGAAGCGTCTTTGAGTCTTTTTCCGATATCTTCTTAACATCCATCAGCGCATTGATAACGGCATTCTTACCATAAGGTACGCTTCTTTGCAGAATCAGCGTCTTGCCTCTCATGACATTGACAAACGTCGTATCCTTCTCAATCTGAAGTACCAGATCCGTCCTGCCTTCCGTCATCTGCATGGAAAGCAGCTGGATAACAGAGTTGCCGAAATAATCAATGCTTTCCACATTATATTTCAGTTCTTCCGCCAGCTCATAATAACATTTTACCAGATCGTTCGGGGCTGCAACAGCAGATACGCGGCACTTATGTCCTTCCTCTGTATGATAATCCTCCAATATGGAAAATGCAAAACTGTAATCCCCTGAATTGCTCATCGGGAAATACTCTCCGGAATTTGCCTGCAAGATCTGCTGCAGTTTCTTCCGGTTCTTTTGATACGGAATCTCCACTTCCTTACTGGCGATCTTCTTACTTGTAATCGTAAAGATCACATCCTTCGCCGTAAATCCCCTGCCGAATACAGATGTTCTGATCGCTTCCGAAATCGCCGTAATATCAACCAGATATCCGTCGTTTACGCTGTTGTTCGGCGTAGCGATCTCGGCAGCATTCGTGAGGACTACTGCCTTATTGCTGCCGGCTTTCTGCATCTCAGCAATTCTGATCGCATCCATACCGACGTAGATAGACAATACTTTATTTGCCATCCCGTTTGCTCCCCTTTCTATAGTGAGTGTAAAAATATTTAATAAACCGGATAAATATCCGAACTTATTCTAAAATTTTAATCGTTCCCAACCTATACTTACTTCTGCTCTGCCCCGCAATCTTATCAGGGGTAATCAATGAACGGTAAGAAAATTCCCAATGTACCACCGTAATATCATATCCCCATAGCACATCACAATCACCGCCGCTGCTGAAAGATACGGTCCGAATGCCAGCATATGTTCCTTTTTGGAAACTTTCATCACGATACTGTGGATCACCGCGCCCAAGATACAACCCAAAACCATCACCAGCAGAATCTTCTGCCATCCAAGTAACAGACCCACTGTCGCCATCAGCTTGATGTCTCCGCCACCCATTCCCCTGCCATTCGTGGCAAGAGCAATCAGATAGAATATCCCGCTGACCAGAAACATCCCTATCAGATGGCTAAGCCAGTTTTGATGATCATACACTGTCGCTGCAATGCCGACTGTCAGGATAAACCAGTTAAACTGTGGCGGTATCTCAAAGATCGCAAGATCAATCACCGATAACCCAAGCAACGCAGATGAGGTCAGTGCATATAGCAGAAACTCAACTTCAAACCCGCAAATCCGCAAAAGCAAAAACCATAGCACAAGATTAATCCCTGTAATTGCAGTGGCTTTGACCAGCCTGCTCTGCTTTTGCTCCCTATCCGCTCCAAAAGCCTTCTGATCTGATGATGTAGCCTGTTCTGCAGCCGGTAAGGAATCTTTCTGATCTGATGATGCCTCACCCTCTGCCGTCTGCGCGGATCTCAGAATATATGCCACGTATGTAGAGATGAATACACCACATGATAATGCGGCTATCAATGTTGCCACGTAACCCATCCTGTTCTGTTCCGCTCCTGACTACTATGTTTCAAAGTTGCCGTCAACCAGATTAATGACTTATAATACAAAACCGACAGCGCACACCTATCCAGTTAATAGAATTATAACAAAAGAATAAAAATGCGTCTAGTATCGAATTCACATTAATTTAACAAAATTGTAACTTTCGTCATAATGAACAAGGCTTTTAATTTTTTTTTATGAAAAAATACACCGACTTTCTTGCAAGATTAGGAATAAGCATTTATAATAAATTAAGGAAGTTTTTATAATCTTCTCTAGAAATAATGATACGAACAAATGGAGACCAAACCATGAAAGCCAAAAAAATTCTGAATGACCCGCGTATATATCCGTTATATTCCTTTATTTTAACAGTCGTCACATTCTGCATCGCGCTGTTTGCCCTTGATGTCCTTGGGTATGGCAATAAAACCATCCTAAGAGGCGATCTCCTCGTCCAATATGTTCCCTTCATCCAGTCCTTTCTGCGTGTCCTGAAAGGAGAGGAAAGCTTCTGGTATTCCTTTTCCACTTATCTCGGTTCCGGAAGCATCTTGAATTATGCATATTATACGATCAATCCATTCAATCTGCTCTATCTGATCGACGGTATTTCCATTTCCGCAATGACCGCGTTCATCATCATTGTAAAGCTGGGGCTTGCCGGTGCTTCCTTTACCTTTTTTGCACAAAAGGTCCTAAAATCAAACGCAACGGCATCGATCCTTTTTGCACTGTGCTATGCACTCAGCACCTACTGCGTAACTCTCCACTTTCATATCATGTGGCTGGATGCCCTATATCTGCTGCCATGGATCGTCTGGCTGATCTTCCGCCTGATCGATACCGGCAGATATTTTCTTCTTTTATTTTCCTATGCATACCTGTTTATCACCAACTTTTATATGGCGTTTATCATCGGCGTATTTTCTGTCATCATATATCTTGTTTATTTTCTGTATTCCCACGATATCAAGGAGAAGAAAAATTGGAAGCTTTTTGCCGTTATCTCCGGCAAATTTGCCTTAAGCGTGCTTCTTGCCGCCGGACTTTGCGCCATAATTTTACTTCCCACCGCCTGCTTTTTGTTTCGACATATGGCGGCAGATAACTTTGAATTTCAGACGCTGAAGCCGACGCTTTTAGACCTTGTCAATACGCTATTCATAGGACAGATGGCGGATCTTGACAACAGTCTCCCGTTTCTTTATTCAGGCATTCTAACGCTGCTTCTTTTCCCTTTTTATTTTATTAATAAGGAAATTTCTAAAAAGGAGAAAATTTCCATGGCAGTTCCCATGCTCTTTCTTCTGTTATGTATGTTTTCCCTTCCATTATATAAATTCATGCATGCCTTTGACTATCCGAACTGGTATGCTTACCGTTTTGCGTTCCTTTTGATCTTCCTGATGACTGCCGCTGCCTGCCGCCAGTTCTCCTTCCTGCATAAGATAGAACGTCCGAAACTCATCAAGTATGCAGTTGGATTGATCGTACTATACTCCGCCATGATCCCTTTACATTCCATACTCTTCGGTGCGCAGTCTACCAACAGCAATAACGGGCTATTACTCAACACTACATTTATCACACTATGGCTTATCATATTTAATATTGTTAAAAAACCGCGCCGCTGTATGCCGCTTCTTTTGATCTGCCTTACCGCAGCGGAACTTTCCGTCAATGCCTATCTATGCAACTTAAACACACAGCCACCCGAACCGGAAGACAGCGTCAACCAGTGGTATTATGCACAGAAAGATGCAATTGAGACGATCAGACAGAAAGACGATGGCTTCTACCGCATCGACGTTGGACATGATATTATCCACAATTCAGCTCAGATGTTTGGCTACGCAGGCTTCAATACCTTTTCCTCGTCTGACGATTATCCTCTCCGGCGGGCGCTCTCCCATCTCGGCATGACGGCAGGGAATCGCTTTATCGCCAATATGTGCCGGACCGATCTGATAGATATGTTATTTGCCGGTAAATACATTGTCTCCCTACCTCTTCATGGTTCCCTATCCGTCAACGGCATTACGCAGGATAACTTTGTCAAGGCTGAGGTCACGGAATTTCCTTATGCACTCTCCCTTGGCTATATGGTAAGTCCCCAACTGCTCCTTTATGCTCCTACCGATGATTCCTTTATCAACCAAGAGAATCTGATCGCCTGCATGACCGGCAAACTTTACGATCTTTATGATGCAGTCCCAAAGGAAAACCTCGGGACAACTTATAACAACATCGGCATCACCAACGTTGCCGATAACATCTTATTTTATCATCTAAGTGCTATCGGCAACGACAGCCTTGTTACCTTTTCAATACCGCACAAAGAAAATCAGGATTCCTATTTTTGCTTCTTCCAGAACAATCCTGGCGTTTATAATACCACTGTCAGAATTGTTCATGACCAATTCGGCATAGATGAACCGAATGTTTTTTCCTATGGAAATATCGTTAAGACGATGTATCTGGAAGAATCCGGCGAAGATGTGGTTTATCTTTATTCGTCCGGTAATACCGACTATGCCTGCAACGGGATCTATGCCTATTATTATGACGACAGGCTTCTTGAGGATCTCTATCTCGACCTTTCTTCAGGCAATATGGATCTGCTGAAAGAAAGCGGAGACTATATCGCAGCCACAGTCACGGCGACCGAGGACCGTCCCCTTCTTTTTACCTCCATCCCCTATGATACTGCTTGGCATATCTATATAGACGGAGTCCCTACACAGTCAATGTCACTGCTGGAGGATGCTTTTCTGGGCGTCACCCTGACGCCGGGAGATCATCTGATCGAGTTTCGCTATATCGAAGAAGGCAGCAACACAGGCGCATGGATCACTCTCATTTCTTTCGGGATCATCCTTCTGCTGATCTTAGGATTTGCTGTCAAAAGAACCATAGAGGACAGCAGGCAACAAAGTAAAAATAATGAATAAACATGAGACGTGATAAACGAAATAAAGACTGTAATAAAATCAGGCTGTCAAGTGGCAGCCTGATTTTTCTGCAATCGCTTTATCAGATCAGGTCTGAAGGGGAGATCCTGTCCTCAAAATAAATGCACATCTCATCCATAAAGACAATGGCATATTACCTTCCCGGAGAACGATTCTGCCATTCCTTTGCAATGGGCAAAATCGGCTTCCAGCATGCCCTGCAGGGCATCGCCTAACAGGTCTTTGAGCATTTCCTGTACATCGGCAGCATCCTCTGGCTCGATGAGACTGAGGATATATAGGTTCCTACGTTTAGTTTACACAAAATTTTTTACAGTCTCACAAAACAATAAGGATCGTCCTATGGACGATCCCATTGTTTTGTTACATAAGAATCTGTGATTCTGTTTGGTATTCCCCGATATCTTAGTAAACACCGATATAGTCTGTCGCGGAATATGTTCCCTGACCCTTAGAACCTCTGCTATCAGAGTTATGAATAACTACCTGACAGCTGTTGCTGCTAAGTGTAACGGAAATAGTCTTAGCAGTACCAGAAGGACAGTCTGCTGACTTCAAGGAACCAATAACAGAAGATGACTGTGTTTCACCAAGGATCTCCATAACAGCACTGTTGTACTTGTTAGTAGCAGCACTCTCCATAAAGTCAGCAAGTGCATGTGGTGTCGTGCCCTGCAAACTATTGATTCTGCTGCTAGCATTGGTATCAGCAAGAACCTCCGGATCCATCATAGCAGTTACACATGCTGTCTGGATTGCAGCTGCTAACTGGGTATCTGCAGATACGTTGGACTTCTCAATATACTTGATCAGCTGAGGAGCCAATACACCTACCAAGATAGCCATAATAGCAATAACGATGATAAGTTCTACCAGGGAAAAACCTTTGTTGTTCTTCATTTCTTCTCTCTCCTTTTCTTTTTTTTTGGTCATCGACCTTTATTTGATATGTTAATAATAGCACTTATCTTTTATGCTGTCCAGTTGTTTTTTTACTTTTAATATATTGTTAATCAATATTTTTATTGATGTCATTTTTTTCTTGGTTCATATTTTTCCTTTCCTCCTTTTTCCAAAAAACCGCCAACAGAAATACCCCACAGGCCGCTATGCTGATCCAGGCAGAGACCGTATTTAAGCGGCTTTGATAGAACATCTCGATCTCATGCATTCCCGGTGTCAGTTCCGTTCCCAAAAATGTTTCATTCAATAAGGCGACCGATTCCACTTCTGCTCCATCCACATAGATCCTCCATCCCTTATCATAGGGAATAGAAGTAAATAAAAGCGTCTTATCCTCCGGGACCTCCACAGTGCCTACGAGACAGCTTCCCCGCCGTTCCCGGATAACAAACTGGTGTTCCTTTAATGCCTCATAAGCCTCCTGCAGCGCAGCCGGATCAAAATACGCAAAGTAATGATCTTGGTACCACCCATCTAATAATGTTTTTTCCGTCATTACAATAGATACGCCGTCTCCTTCCTCTCCCCTCTCCATCTGCAGGATCGCCGGCGACACCAGATAGATCCCCTGCTCTCCATAAAGGATCGGCGCAGCCGGATCCATTACGGAAGTTTCCTGAGAAAAATATGCATACGGCGTATATGAGGGATTGGATTCAATCTGATAAACCAGCAATGCATCTGCTGTTGCTTCGTCTTCCCTGTACAGAACATAAACCCCCTCCTCCGTCGTGCCAAATACCATATTTTCAGACCGCAACCGGATATCGCCCGTATAGGGGATCATGCAGGCAATATCCTCCCCCGTCATCCCCTGAACTACCAAATTGAGATTTTCCATGGCGTTGTCCTGCAGAACAACTTCCTTGAATCCCTCCTGAACCATATAGCCCAGTTCCAACGCTGTCTCATTTTGATAAAATGGCTGAACTACCATATCCATCTCCCAGGGATTTTGCGCCATGACGATATAACGCTGTGCAAACAGCATCTCTGTCACCGGCGTTCCGCCGGCATTAAAAACGCTTCTTGGACTGACGCTATATCCCAGCAGATGGAGTGTATCCCGCAGCCGCCAGTTTTCTATGGTGGAAAAATATGGAATATCCATATAATCAAACAGCGCCGTCTGATCATGCGCAAAAGCATTATAATACCTGATACGGTAGATCCCATTATCCTCCCGCCTGATTGCGTGGACAGTTTCTTCTGTACTCATCGTCCAGTTATCGTAGACGATCTTATAATCGCTCAGATCATAACCCGCCCTGCTAACGCAGAAAAAACCGTTGGCGATCAACTCCAATGTCATCAGTACGACCAGAAGCTTTTCCGCCTTTTTCCTTTTTTCTTCTCCCCGCCCTTCATAACACATCAACGCCAAAAGCAGGACAAGAAAGAAGATATTGAGCTCCCATCCAAGGATAGAGGCGCTTTGATACTCTTCTTCAAGCCTTTGCCCCTGCCACAGATAGACCAGATAATAAATGGCAATGTTAAAGACCGCAAGTGCAGTAAGCTTTTTAAAGCCGACATCCCCTGCCCTTCTCCATTCCACGCAGCCAGCCGCCGCAAATAGAAAGCTGTATAAAAAGCCAAAGCGGTATCCAAAATTATCCGGCGCGTCAAAGCAGTGAAGAAAAAGATACCCCGCAGGCCAGAGGGAGCATATCAGGAGGAACACAAGAAGTGCCGTCCAGACCGCTTTTTGTTTTTTACCCAAACGTTTATCCGCAAAAAAAAGCGGGATCATATATACAACAACAACGCCGCAATAGATCATCGGAAAGATTCCCTTAAGCGCCTGCATCTGCCCAAGGAAAAGATTGCCATACAGATCCAATGGCGTAAGCCGCAGGCCTTCAAATTCCGACGCATCCGGTGCGCCATTGATCAACAGGGCATATGCCGCAGGCACTAAAAATGCCGCTCCCATCAATGCGGCAAGTATGACCGTGCCTGCAAATCGAAGTCCCATCACGATATACCGCTTCCATGCCCTTCCATATTCCGCCACCATCATGGCAAGAAAAAGGATCAGCGAAAAAAAACCAACCATATATGCGGTATAAAAGTTGACAAGGAATAAATATGCATACGCCGCCGTCAGCGCTCCCCACTTCCCTTCCTTTACAAAAAGCACCACCAATCCCATAATGACCGGCAGCATATAGACGCTGTCCAAAAACAGGATATTATGATAATATGTGACCGTATAACCGCAGAGCGCATACGCCATGGAAAACGCGACAGAAGACAGCGAATTATTTTTTAAAACCGTCCGTGAAAACCACTGAAACGTATATGCTGCCAGAGACAGTTTACCGACCATTACCACAGCGGATGCCAGATTTCCATCCGGAACCAGCAGATAGAACAGATTAAATGGGCTAAGACAATAAAACGCGTACAGCGGTATCGTAGGCATCCCCATTGAGATGCAAAATGAATAATCCAGATCCTCCGGCCCAAACAGGGCGTTTAAAAACTGACGGATGAATGGCAATTGCTGTCCCGTCAGATCCCCCCGCACGAAGGTATAACCGCCACCGATCAGCCTCCCCGCCAGACTAAATATGATCACCGCAGCAAACGCGGTCAGCCCTGCCGCAAGCACACCGTATTTCTGCCTATATTCCTTCTGCTTGTCGATCTGTTCCATCAGCCTTCTCCTTTCTTATGCTGATCCATGCGCCAGCAATATAAGTCAGCAGTCCAATCATACTTAGCGCCCTGCCGATCCTGTTGATTCCGCTGTCATATGTAAATATTAGAGTATGTTCTCCCGGCGCAAGTTCTACCGCCAAAAACGCTCCATCCAGAACAGAAAACGTCTCTATCCTTTCGCCGTCCACGCTTACCTTCCAACCATCGTCATAAGGGATCGATGTAAACAGCACCGGCATATCCTCATCGGCAGTCACCACCGCCTCTATCGTATCTCCTTCCATGCCGGTGATCTTCATCTGGTGTCCCGCCAGAATCTTATAGGCTTCCTGCAGCCGTTCTTCATCATAGTAATAAAAATAATACTGATCAAAGTGGTAGGCATCCAACGTTTTTTCATTCATTATGATCTCCGCTTCATATAGCCCTGCCTCGTTTTTCTCCATGGCAAACACCCTTGGGCATGAAAGAATATCGGTCGCAAACCAGCTCCCATCGCCTGATGTTCCCGAAACCAGTCTTGGCGAAAGATCGTTCCTGATTGCTTTATCCTCCGAAAAATAGGCATAAAGAGGCAGCGAGCTGTCTGTTCCCATGGCAAAGGATATTCTTCCCTTATTTAATTCCGGATCATCCATCCAAATCAGATATTTGAGACCATATTCATCCATTGTCATAACCATATTATCAGACCGAAGAAGGATCTCTCCTTCATACGGCAGAAAGCAGGCGGTCTCCACCCCAATCATCGATTGCAGCAGAAGATTCAGGTTCTCAAACGGATCATCACTTCGAATCCCATATTCCTTCACTCCTTCCGAAACCATGAACCCAAGAGAAAGGCACTCCTCATTGTGCTCCACCAACGCCGCACTTTCCTGCTGATACAGGTAAAAGTGTATCATATAGTCCTGCGAAAACAGCATACGGGTAACCGCAGTCCCACCGTAATCAGCACATAAGCTTGTATTGGTATAATATCCCAGCCGGAACAACGCATCTCTAAGCCTCCTGTTTTCCACCGTAGAAAAATATCCCAACCCTCGATAACCGTAAGAGGCGGAAGCGCCCGGACTGTCAATATCCGTACACTGAATCCTGAACCCTTTCCTTTCCTCGCGCAGCTGTTCATCCTGTCTGATCTGTTCCAATGCCCCGGCTAACAGCCTATCCGTCAGCTGAATCACGTCTTTAAAGTCAACAATTGCATAACCCTGCCGAACATTATACAGATATCCATTCAACAAAAGCTCTGCACACATAGTAATAAGCAATACCTTCTGCAGAATTTTCTTTTTATCCGTCTCCGCTTTTCTATGGGATAGCAGGGCTGCATAAAGAACCAGAAAAAACGCGTTTAATTCCCATCCAAGTATGGAAGAACTCTGCATCTCTTCCGCAAGCGTATTCTTCTGCAGAAGATACACGGCATAATACAAAATAATATTGACCGCCGCAAGCGCATAATATTTCCATGCGCACGTTTCCTTAGAAAGTTCCCAGGCTCTGCACGAGACCGCCAACAGCAGAAACGAATAGAAATAAGAAAACTTAAAACCAAAATAATTAGGCGCATTAAACCCATGCATCAAAATATACAACGGCTGCCAGAGGGAGCATACAATTAGAAATATGAGTGGAACAGCAAAAAGAATCTTTTCCTTTGCGCTGATCTGCCGCTTTAGGAAATATACCGGCACAAGAAACAATACCATAATACCGCTGTAGATCAAGGGAAAAATCACGTCAACCGACTGCATCTCACCGAGAAATAAGTTATTATAGATATCCAATAGAGTAAGCTGCAGTGCCTTAAATGACGATACATCATCAACGCTATTGCCCAGCAGATATCCCGCCGTTGGCAGCAATACCGCCGCGCCGATCAACGCCGCCCAAATGACGATCCCAAAAAATCTCAGCAGGCATAACAAATATTTTTTCCAGTTACTTCCATATTCCCATACCATCGTAAGCACTAAGATCAGAAAGGAAAAGATCCCTATGATATATCCGGAATAAAACATTACGACAAACTGATATGCATACGCAAGCACAAGCCTGCGCCATGCTCCGGTCCTTACATACCCAATAACCAGCGTCACTATCACAGGAAGCATATAGATACCGTCGGTATAAATAATATTATAATAAAATGCAACGGAATAACCTGACAGCGCATAACAGACCGCAAAAACAGCCGATACTGCATCGTCCTGCCTTAAGATTCTTTGCTCAAACCACCAGAACGCATAAGCTGCAAGCGCATATTTTAAGATCACGACTATCGCCGAAGCAGTCGAAACATCTGCAATCAACAAATAGATCAAATTGAACGGGTTAAAACAATAAAACGCATACAGCGGTATCGTAGGTGTTCCCATCCCCACCTCAAAGGTATAATCCATCGTTCCTTCTCCAAACAGGGAACGCAGAAAAAGTTTGATAAAATGAACATACTGCGAACGCAGATCAGAAGTCAAAAAAGAGTATCCGCCAAACAACCTTTGCGACGCTACAAAGATAAAAAAAGCAATCAACGCAGCAAGACATGCTGCCAGCAAACCGTATTTCCTTTTTTTTAGTCCTCCTATTACCTTTTCTTTCACGGCTTCGCTATCTCCTTCAAATCCATCACGTTCTCTTTTCAAAATTCCGTTTTTAACGACACTTTTAATCGCCTTGTTTTTTACTAAAAAGCCCTGGAAGCCTTGGCCTCCGGGGCTTTTAGATTCATTTTTGATCTGTTTTGTTTTTCAGCTCACTACTTCCTATCAGCTGTATGTCCGCCCTTAGGAAAGGCTGTCGTACAATGTCAGCATCGGCTGCATGATACCGATTACAAGGAATCCAACAATAACCGCCATAACTACGATGATGGCAGGCTCCATGATCGTCATCATCTGCTCTGTCGCAAGCTGCACGTCTTCCTCATAATAATCGGCGACGTTTTCCAACATCGTTTCAATATTACCTGTTTCCTCCCCAATGGATACCATATGCACTACCATCGGTGGGAACAGTCCGCAGCTCTTCAGCGGTCTGGAAAGCGGCACGCCTCGCATGACCTGCTCCTTCGCCTCCCTCAACGCTCTCTTATAGAGAAGGTTCTCCATGCTTCGTCCGGTGATATCGATGGCGTCCACCATGGATACGCCGGCAGCAAGCAGCGTACATAAAGTACGTCCCAGTCTTGCACATGCCGATTTGGTCTTTACCGGTCCCAGTCCCGGCAGTTTGATTGCCATCGAACTGGTGATCTCCTTCCCGGAGTCCGTCGACGAAAATGATTTTAATCCTATAAATAAACCGGCTATCACAATCAGCATCAGCCACCACCATGCCACAAAGAAGTCGCTCATTTTAATAATTGCCATGGTTACCGGTGGCATCTCCGCATCCAGATCAGCAAACATGCCCATGAACGTAGGAACTACGAATGTCATAACGGCAAAGATAACGCCGACCATAACAACAATCAAGATAATAGGATAAGTGATCGCCTTTTTTACCGCAGCCTGCAGCGCGGCATCCTTCTCAAACTGGGTTGCCATTCTGTTAAACGCCGTATCCAGACTACCGGAAGCTTCTCCTGCCTCCACCATATTCACCAACATCTCCGGAAATACGCCGCTCTTCTTACGCATCGCCACCGCAAGGCTGTCTCCTTTGGATATATCCGTATGTACCGCCTTGATGGCTCCCTGCAGCGCAGAATTCTCTGTCTGGGTACCTAACATCTCAAAGGAATCCACCACACTGACGCCCGCTTTATTGATACTTTCAAACTGATGGCAGAATACCGATAAATCTCTTGGTTTTATCTTCTTACCAAAGCTAAATCCCAAGCCTTTCTGCAAAGCGCTCGCTTCCTCACATTGGATGACCACGTTCTTATCCGCTTTCAGCATATTCATTGCGGCATCACGTGATTTTGCTTCCAAAGTTCCCTTTTTTTCTTTTCCTGCCGGGGTCAATACCCGGTACGCAAATTGTGCCATACGCTCCCACCTTTTCCTTCTTTATATTGTATTGCCAAAATTTCTTATCAACCTGCAGCTGAAGCAGCAGCCAGTTCCTCGCTGTTGGCCTCATTCGCCGCATCCATATCATATGCCACACGAACCATCTCGGCAATGGACGTCGTTCCCTCAAGCACATTCCTTGCACCGGACATCTGCAACGTATTCATGCCTTCCGCCACTGCCGTATTCTGGATGATCTCCGCCGTAACCGTCTCATGCAGGACACGCCGGATACTTGCAGAGATCGGCATGATCTCGTAAATAGCCTTTCTTCCTTTATAACCGGTTCCACATGCTTCGCAGCCGACGGGTTCATAGATCGTGATATCATCCGTTCCGGTATATCCGAGCAGCATCTTCTCTTTCTGCGTCGCGATATGCCCGGTCTTACACTGCGGGCAGAGGCGGCGCACCAGACGCTGCGCAATGATGCCAACTACCGCATCGCCGATCATATAAGGCTCTACGCCCATATCGATCAAACGCGTAACCGATGCGGACGTGGAGTTGGTATGTAAGGTAGAGATAACCAGATGTCCCGTGATCGATGCCTGCACTGCAATCTGTGCTGTCTCACCGTCTCGGATCTCACCGATCATGATGATATCCGGATCCTGACGGAGGATAGAACGCAGCGCGCTTGCGAATGTCAGCCCTGCCTTGACATTGACCTGCACCTGATTGATACCGGCCACATTAGCTTCCACAGGGTCTTCTACTGTAATGATATTCACTTCCGGTTTGTTCAATTCATGAAGCACCGTATAACATGTTGTTGATTTACCGGAACCGGTAGGTCCCGTAACAAGGATGATGCCATGGGGGTTATTCATGATACCGTCAAGCTTCATCTCGTCGTCAGGATAAAGACCAAGATATTTCTTCTCCTGACTTAGTCCCTGTTTCTTGGTCAGTCGCATAACCGTCTTCTCACCATATACCGTAGGCAGGATAGATACACGGACATCAAACTCCACACCGTCCACAATATAAGTAAGACGACCATCCTGCGGTTTTCTCTTTTCAGAGATATCCAGTCCGGATATAATCTTGATACGCGCTGTCATGGCGCTCAGCATATTGGAGGAATATACCGCATCCTCACGCAGCATACCGTCAACACGGTTACGCACACGCACATTATGCTCCAATGGCTCTATATGGATATCGGAAGCGCCTTCCCGAACCGCCTGCTGGATCATGCTCCTTACGATCTTAACGATGGGTGCATCCCCTACAGTATCATCTTCCACTTCTTCATCATCTGCAAACTCAGCAGCATGTTCCGCTTCAAACTGCTCTGCAGCTTCCATCGTCGCCTTCTTGCCATAAATCTTATCCAGCATGATAGATATCGCACTCTGTGGCGAGTAGAACGGCTGCACCTCCATACCAGACGCCATTTCAATATCATCAATGACACCTAAGTTGGTAGGATCCGACATTGCGACATTGATCACATTCAGATTATCCGGATCAAAACCGAATGGAAGCACCTCATGTTTTTTGACCAACGCTTCCCCGGCGATCTCCAATGCCCTGGGATCATATTCCTTTAAAGTCTCCGGCTCCACGCTCTGGTATCCCATTGTCCTACAGAAGAAATCCGCAAAATCCTCCTGCGAGATAAACCCTAAACCCATCAAAGTCTCGCCAAGCTTTGTTTTCTGCGTCTTCTGTTCTTCCAACGCCTTCATCAACTGCTCTTCTGTGATCTTGCCGGCTTCCACCAGCATATCACCCAGCCTCTTTTTTACTCCAAAAAGAGCCATGCTGATTCCCCTCCTGTCACTTCTATAATAAAATAAATAAAACAATATAGCAATCTGAGTATTTTTACTACATAAATAAAAACACGCAATTACACTACTCTATTATTGCATAAATTTAGGCAAAAGAAAATAAATTTTTTTTAAATTTTGGATTTCAAATTTGTTTTTGTTATTATTAAACAAGATTATTTTAATGAAATTGTGCATAATATAAAATCTTTTTATGCCCATTTTTTCCGCCCCTGCCATGCCCTGCCAATAATCCGGCAAAAAAGCTACGGCTGATCCGATGGCCGATCCAATGGATCTGTATTTTTAACATTCTTAATGGTATACTGTGGCAAAGAATTGATCGAAATATAGATTCTGCCGATATATTCCCCAAGCATCCCAAGCATCAGCATCATAAGTCCGGAAGAAAAAAGCATGATCGCCGCTAGGGAGCTGTAACCCATGACCAATATGGATTGAAATACAAGTTTCCTTACGATGATGCTGACTCCCCACACAAAACCGGCAATCGCAAAAAACAATCCCGCCATGGATGCGATCCTGAGCGGTTTGACCGAGAACGCCGTCAGTCCGTTGCTCCAAAGAGTAAGCGACTTCGCAAAGGTATATCCCGTCCGGTTGTCATCCCCCCGCTCACGCTGTTCCATCATCACGACATTCACCCTCTTGGTGATGGAAAAGACAAGTCCCTCAAAATAGGGATACGGATTTTTATATTTTATGATCTCATCACTGATCAGCCGTTTCATGACTGAAAAATTATCAATGATCATCCCCTTTGGCTTGTCCAGCATGATACAGCTGGTCTTCATATTGACCCAGCTGCCAAAACGCTTGAACAGGCTTTCTTTCTTTTTAAAATAATTCGCTGTGCAGACATCACATTCGTCATTTTCCACAGGCGCAAGCAGCCGCCACAGTTCATACACCGGGCTCTGGCAGTCGTCGTCCATATCCACCACAAATTCCCCTGTAACAAAAGCATGTCCCGCCAGGATCGCTGCGTGCTTTCCTTTGTTCTTGGCAAATTCTATATATTTTATTTTGGGGTCCTTGTCGGCAAGCTTCATGATCACCGCCCCGACCTGATCCGGCGAACAGTCATTGACGCAGATTACTTCATAATCATATTCCTTTTTTTCCGATACGACGCGGATGATCTCGTCGATGACCTCCCTGATCGTCTTCTCGCTCCTATAACATGGTATTACAAAACTGATACGCTTTTTTACTGTCTGCATCCTGTAACCGATCCTCTCACATCGTACTTATTTTTCAATCTAATGTTCTTCCAAACAACTGCCAAACCCTATTTCCATAAACTTTCGTTATGCAGTTTCCTATAATATTACTTGATCATCCCAGAAGCGCATAAACCGCTATGCCTGCAATGATCAATAACAATCCACTTATCTTCCTGACATTTATGCTCTCCCGAAAAATCACAATTCCGAATATTGTTACATAAATATAGCTGGTCGCCTCCAGAATTGGTCCCAAAGACAACGGCACCACACGGTATGCATATACAGAGATAAGCGTCGTCCCCACAAAAATCACATATGCCAGAATCACTAGCGGATTCAGATATTCCTTAATCTTAGAAGAATACTCTTTAAGCGCTGCCTTTTTCAGCATTACCTGTGAAACCGCGCTCAGAAACACTCCGAAAAGAAGCAGCCCGGCATACAAAAAAAGCTCACGTTTCATGGCTCCGTCTCCTTATCCTCCCCGCAATCGCCGGACACATATATTATCACTCCTGCAATGACCAGAACGGCACCTAACGCCTTTCCCCATGTGATCTTTTCATGAAAGACCAACGCGCCCCAGATGATGCCCCATACCACCGTCACCGCCTTATTAGCATATGCTGTCATCAGTGGCAGCCTTTTTATGATCTGCTGCCAGAAAACCGCATACGCTCCCAGAAGCAGAAGCACCATCCCATAGCATAACAAAAATTTGAAACTTAAAAAAGAATATCCGGAAGCAAGTTTAGAAAAAACAGTGCTCGCTGAATATACCAGCAGCAGAATATGAAGTCCCATATAAACATATAATTTTTTCTTCATCCACTTCGGCTTCTTTCCTTGTTTTTCTTACCTTTTTTGCAAACAATTTTTTGATTTAAACTGTCTAAACTCCCGCGAGCTGTTCCACTTCCGCCACACTAAGACCTGTATCTTCTGCAATTTCTTCTACTGTATATTTACCCCTTTTCAGCATTTTTAGCACAGTTTCTCTCTTTGCCTCACTTATACCCTGATCTATTCCTTGTTTGATTCCCTGTTGGATGCCCTGATTTAAAATTGCCCTTGCACTTGTTTGAATCATTGGTCCTCTCATTATATCACCTACTCCCTTCTGCACATTCTCATATTTCTGTGCAATTTTTTTAATGACATCGCCTGACAGTTCAATGATTATCCGCTTATCAAACGCTCCAATAACCTCCTGCCGTTCCAGTTCATCAAGCCTTTCCAGAATATCCTTATACTCCGCTTCAATTACTGCCAGCTTCTGCTTACTGTTATTATACTCAGGGAATTTTTTCTCATGTGAAAAAATATAAAATGGAATCAACATCAGCAGCCTTTTATCAAAAATATCGTCAAGTGAATATTTTTGAATCTTCACAATCGGTATGTCGTACCGCACCGTTCCACCCGGTGTAACGATCGCATATTTCATCTTGTCCGGCGTCTTTTTGTAAGTCCGAAGATATAGAACGGCAGTATTGGGAAAGGTTACTGTCAGCGTTTCCTCCGTTACCTCACCCTCGTCAAGCGCGATCTGTGCATCATACTCAAAAAGCCGTATCGTCATCTTCCTATCCGGCAGACTGCTCTCACATTCAATATGGTATTTTTTAATGTATTTTCCTTTAATACTAAAATTTGTATCTGTGATCCGTTCCCTATCTTCTTTCCCCTGCCGGTCTAAAAAATGTTCATTTGGAAAAAACTGAATTTCTTCTTCCCCAGTATATTTTTCTCCAAAAATCTCATTGATCAGGGGAATGACCAGCTTCCGGCAGTCATTTAAGATCGTCCGAAATGCCCCGTCATATATATTGCCCATACTCTAATCCTTTCCAAGTCTGGCGACTTTATTATATCATTTTTATGTTGTTAATACAAGCGTTTGCGTATTATGTATCTTTTTATCTTTTTATCTTTTTATCTTTTTAAAACCGATTTTATAATTGATTTCCACCACTCTTTTATGTCTTCTTTAATTATCCCATGCGAAAAGTTCTGATCTCATATAACCCGCAATGGCACACTACCTCCCCCATAATCATAAGTTCTGACAGCGTTCCCTGCACTGAAGAAATATTTATGTTCTTATCCATTCCGCTTCCCTGTGCCAGCAGACAGTTTAATACTTCATCCGCGGTCATTCCCTTTTTTCTTATCAATTGCAAAATCCTTTCCCTAATATCTATTTCTGTTTCCGTCTTTCCTCCCCTGTCTGTCCCCACCGCTTCCATTGCTTTGTTTCTTATTTCTACTTTGTCTCTTTTTTCTACTTTGTCTCTTTCCTCCCCTTTCTTCCCTTTCCCTCTTTCCTCCATTTCTTCTCTTTCCACGCTTTCTTCTCTTTCCTCCCTTTTCTCCTTTTTGTCCACTCTGTTTTTTTCTTTCCCCTTTTCTTCCCCTTTTTCTTTCGCCCTTTTCCCTGCTATTTCTCCTGCCATTCCCCCCGTTCCTTCCACCTGTACTTGGCTGCAGTTTCTTTCCCATGCCTGCCATGCCGCCTCCGCAAGCTCACTGATATCCGCCGCCACTCCCGCGCCTTCTAAGATCATCCTGTTACATCCACGGCTGAGTTCATCCGTGATCCTTCCCGGCACCGCATAAACCTCTTTTCCCTGTTCCAATGCCATATTCACAGTGATCCTCGTCCCACTCCGTTCCTTTGCCTCTATTACAAGGATCAGATCCGCCAGACCGCTGATGATACGGTTACGCATAGGAAAATGACGTGCTTCCGGCTTTGTTCCCGGCGGGAATTCCGAAAGGATACCGCCATGTATCTGCAGTGCCTGATAAAGCGTCCTGTTAGATGAGGGATAACAGACATCCACGCCGCAGCCCAAAACCCCATAACTCATCCCTCCATGCTCCAATGCGCTTCTCTGAGCGATCCCGTCAATTCCATCCGCCATTCCGCTGACTACCTGAATCCCACGCTCTGCCAGTCCTGCCGCCAATTCCGCAGCTATAAATCTGCCATACTCCGAACACATCCTTGCCCCAATCACCGCAACGCAAGGCATTGCTTCCGCCGGAAGCTCTCCTATGTAATACAGCAGGAACGGTTTATCCTGAATCTCCCTAAGCCTTCCCGGATATATGCGATCATCATAGCTTACCGTTTTAATTCCTTTATCTTTCAGTTTTTGCCATTCCCCTGCCAGATCCCAGCGTCTTCTGCATTCAATAAAATTGTTCTTCTGCCGTTCATTCATCCTCTGTTCCTGCCTGATATCTTTTTCCGCCAAGCCCCATATCCGGCCCGCGCATCCATAATGCCTCACAATTTTAATTGCAGTAGCTGCGCCAATCCCATCTACGCACATCAGAAAATGCCTGCATGCCAGTTCATATTCTATCCCCGTCTTTTCTTTTTTAGCGTCCATATTTTCAACCATACTCCTTTTCCATTTCTCCCCTGCATTTAGAACCCGTGTTTGTTTTCTTCAGCAATTACAATTCCCTATATTTATCCTCCAATCCCCTATAACATACTGCTTCCGTCAAATGCTCCCTGCGGATCATCTCTGAACCTTCCAGATCGGCAATCGTCCTTGCCACCTTCAGCGCTTTATGATAGGAGCGGCTGCTAAGATTCATCTTATAAAAAATCTCTTCCATATACTTTTCCTCCGCATTATCCAGCAAAATAAAATCTTCTATTTCCTTCGGACCGAGCTGCCCGTTAAATGAAATATTCCGCCCCTGATATCTTTTTTCCTGCATTTTTCTTGCCCTTTTCACACCTTCCAACAGCATGGCGCTGCTGCTTCCGGTCTGTCCGCCGTTAAGCTCCTGATACTTTATCTTAGGCGCTTCGACACAGATATCGATCCTATCAATGATCGGTCCGGAAAGCCGTTCCACATAGCGTCTTACCTTTTCCGGCGTACATCTGCACCGGTTAACATCCGGATAATAGCCGCAGGGGCAGGGATTCATCGATGCCACAAGCATAAAATCAGCCGGAAACATGCAGCTTCCCTTGCTGCGCATAATATGTATCTTTTTATCTTCCATGGGCTGCCTTAAGAGTTCCAGAATATAAGAAGGGAAATGAACGATCTCATCCAGAAAAAGGATTCCTTTATGGGAAAGACTGATGATCCCCGGCCGCGGCGTCCTGCCTCCCCCTGCCAGTGCCTGCTGTGTCACCGTATGATGCGGACTCATAAACGGTCGTTTTGTGACCAATATTTCATCTTCTCCAAGCAATCCCGCTACGCTATATACTTTTGACGCCTCCTTGTATCTGCAGTCCGATGAGNNNNCGTTTTGCCGCCATGGTCTTCCCGGCTCCCGGCGGTCCGATCATCAGAATATTATGAAATCCGGCTGCCGCGATCTGCATTGCACGCTTAATGCTTTCCTGCCCTCCCATTTCCGCATAATCCGCCTCCCCTGCCTGTGTGATTCCCTGAAACAGCGCCGCCACATCAACCACCGTCGGTCTGATCATCTCCCTTTGTTTTGTCTCATCGGACTGCAGATACAAGAGCGTCTGTTCCAGACTTTCTACACCGATCACCTCGATCCCCTGTACCACCGCGCACTCCGACGCATTACTTTTGGGAACGATACATTTACGGATACCTTTTTCTTTTGCCTCCACCGCCATCGGCAGGATGCCGCGTACACCTTTTACCTCTCCCGCAAGTCCAAGTTCTCCTACGATCATCACATCCGCTGTTCTCTCTAAGGGCAGATATCCCAGCGCCGCCAATAACGCCATAGCAATGGGCAGATCATATCCCGTTCCCTCCTTAGGCAGATCTGCCGGTGAAAGATTGATCGTGACCCTCATGGGCGGCAGGGAAATCTCGCTGTTTTTCAACGCAACCCTCACCCTCTCCTTCGCT
>DLOP01000094.1:12718-12865 GCA_002478505.1 Lachnospiraceae bacterium UBA7481 | reverse complement strand
GGCAGTCCATTGGACACATCCGCCTCCACTCTGACAAGATAACTCTCGATCCCCCGAAGGGCACCTGTTATTATTACCGCAACCATAAATTTTTCCTCCTTTTGCTTTTATTCATATCCCGGCGATTGCAAGTCCGTTCGCACCCAC
>DLOP01000094.1:779-12702 GCA_002478505.1 Lachnospiraceae bacterium UBA7481 | reverse complement strand
ATTTCATCAGTGCTTCCTTAGATGATTCAAAATTAAAATTTCACAAGCACCTATACAGATTTATAGATTTGGTTAACTTTGAAAAATAAAAAATTGAAAAATTAAAAATTAAAAATTAAAAATAACTAAAAAGTGAAAAAATAAGAAATAGATTGCGGCCGGCCGGATGACCAGCCGCAAAAGACTTCATTAGATCATAATAAGATCATAAAGCAATCAAGAAACATAAACAAACTACAAACATCTCATAAACCAAAAGCAGTCACCGCTTAATGCAGCTTCTGTGTCATTCCATCCGGATCAACCGCATACTGGATCGCCATCTCCCTGGAGATCTTTCCTTCCTGGAATAACGCCATGATCGCCTCATCCATGGCGATATTACCCAGCTTTCTGGTGGTCTGCATAACAGAAAGCAGCTGATGTGATTTTCCTTCACGGATCAGGTTACGTACTGCAGAGTTGGAAATCATAACCTCAAATGCAGCAGCCCGTCCGCGTCCATCCTGCGTCGGAATCAACTGCTGGGAAATAACCGCTTCCAGTACATTTGCCAACTGTACTCTGATCTGCGCCTGCTGATGCGGCGGGAATACGTCAATGATACGGTCAACGGTACTTGCCGCACCGATGGTATGTAATGTAGAAAGAACCAAATGGCCTGTCTCAGCTGCGGTTACCGCAACAGAGATCGTCTCAAAATCTCGCATCTCTCCCACCAGAATAACATCCGGATCTTCTCGCAGCGCTGCACGAAGCGCATTCTCGTAACTCATGGAGTCAAATCCGATCTCACGCTGGTTTACCATCGACATCTTATGTAAATGCAGGTACTCGATGGGGTCTTCCAGCGTAATGATATGCGCATCCCTGTGCTCATTTACCTGATTGATAATGGACGCAAGAGATGTTGACTTACCGGAACCTGTAGGTCCTGTTACCAGGATCAGCCCCCTCTTTCTGGTATACAGCTCTACAAAGGCATGTGGCAATCCTAACTGTTCCGGAGAAGGAACAACCGTATTAACCGCTCTTAATGCCATCGCTACAGAGCCACGCTGACGGAACGCATTTACTCGGTATCTGCCGAGTCCGTCCAACGCAAAGGACATATCAAGCTCGCCCTTACTGTTAAAGATCTCTCTCTGATGGTCTGTCGTGATCGCCAGAAGCATCTCCAAAGTATCGTCTGCCGTAAGCACCGGAAAGTTCTCCATGCTTACCAAATGCCCGTTGACACGCATCTTAGGCGGCAGCGCAACTGTCAAATGAATATCAGATGCTTTTGCCTGTACTGCCGTAGCAAGAATTTCATTAATCTTTGGCATCTCATCTACCTCTTTCCTTTTTATATTTTATCCTAAACGGATTATTTCTCTATCTCTTTCATAGCATGTTTTAACTTTTCCAAAGCGCGTTTCTCTATCCTTGAAACATAGCTTCTGGAGATTCCTAACATCCTGCCGATCTCGCGCTGCGTCATCTCCTGACTCCCAGACAATCCATATCTTAAGATGACGATCTCTCTTTCTCTGTCGTTTAGGACCTCCTGTACCAGTCCCGACAATCTCCCGAGGACATAATTCAGTTCCATCTGCCCTGCAAAATCCTGTTTTGCGATATCCTCTTTGCCGTAAACGCAGATATCCAGAAAGCTGATCTCATTGCCTTCCTTATCCATGCCGATCGGCTCGTACAGGGACACTTCCTTTGCAATCTTCTTTCTTCCCCGCATCAACATCAAAAGTTCATTATCGATGCAACGCGACGCATAAGTCACCAGCTTGGAACCCTTGTCAGGATCATAACTGTCGATCGCCTTGATCAGCCCGATCGTTCCTACAGAGATCAGATCCTCCATATCCTCATCCACATTCTGATACTTCTTTGCAATATGCGCTACCAGCCGGAGATTATGCTCGATCAGAACCCGCTTGGCTTCTTTTGCCGCAGCCGGATCATCCCCCTTTAGTTCTTCCAAATATCTTCTTTCTTCAGGACCGGAGAGCGGCTGCTGAAATGTTTTCACTAGAAGACCTCGCGCGGCATTTATTATATCTTATGTCGCGAGGCGGTCTAAAGTGCCTTTCCACATCTTTATAGATTATACCAAAAAAATCCGTACTCTGTAAAGTAAATTATTTCATCATCTTTTATGCATATTATACAATCGCCTAATCCTACTATTTTAAAAAATAAAATCACCATTTCCTGCAAAACGGGAAAACATGACCTTTTATTTTTATCTGTATTTATGGTATGATATTTTATAGTAAATTTTCAATCTTAAAATATTTCAGGAAAGGTAACTACCGCCTATGTGTTCCAAAATCCAAAACCGTCCCCGGCTGCAGCTTTTTTGCAATACCATAGTACATACGCTTATGATCTTGATCCTTAGCTATCTTTTTTACCTTAGTGTTTTTGGCAGCAGTATGTTCAATGCTTATATCGGTGATGAAACCACCGTATATCTTACGGATCATCCATTTCTTCATCTATCCGTCATTCTTCTGATTTTTTTGTCAGGTTACCTTCTTTTTTTACATCCAAAAACGACAACTCGAATCTTTGCTGTCATACAGAGCCCGCATTTCCTCATGTGGGTCCATATCCTTATAACGGTTTTGATGCTGATTGCAATTTTTGTCTGCCGCTATCAGCCCGTTTCCGACCAATTTAACTGTCTTTATTCGGCGGCATACTTTTTTGAAGGAAATTATTTTTCCTGGGAAACCGCCGGATATCTCTATATTTATCCCTCGTTAAACGGACTGACCCTGCTATGCGTTCCTTTTGTTGCACTTTTCGGCGCTGAGGGCGGGGCCATTGCGTTTCAGGTTTTCAATCTCATCATGCTGCTGATAGCGTCTTACAGCCTGTATCGGTTCTGCAAATCTGTTGGGTTCAACAGCACCGCTGTATCCCTGCTTTTCATCCTGTATTTACCCATGACGTTTTACTGCTTTTTTGTTTATGGAAATGTCGCAAGTCTGTCCCTTAGCATCTTGTCCTTATGGAAGATCGCAGACTTTCTGAAGGGAAAACATTTCAAAGACGCTGTCTGTAGCGCCGCAGCGCTTAGCGTTGCCTGTTTGTTAAAAGAAACCGCGATGATTCCCTTGATCGCCATTCTGATCATTCTTGCAGTCAGCGCCGTGATCCGGAAACAGCCAAAACTTCTTCTTTTATTGCCGGTCTATCTGATCTTCCTATTCTGCGGCACTCTGGCGGTTAATCTGACGATTGAAAGCATTACCCACGAAGAAGTCTCTCCGGGGTTAAAGTATTATGGACGTCTTACCATGGGGATTTCCGAAGGGGAACGGGCAGACGGCTGGTACAACAGCTATACCATCAATCTGTTAAAGGACTGCGGATATGATCTTGATCTTTATGCTGTGGAATCGGAAGATGCCTTCCGGCAGCATGCCCGGGATTTTTGGAGCAGTCCATCCTATTTTATACCATTTCTCGCCCGAAAGACTGCTTCTCAATGGAATAATCCAACCTTCCAATCCCTATGGATCCAACAGCAGATGCTTAGGCGCAATCCGCCGTATGGAGACTTTGAATCAAGAACTACAGAGTTTCTATGTCTTGACGGATCTCCCGCCAATATGATCTTTTATTTTATTTTTAATCTCCTGCAGAGCATCACCCTCTTTGGGAGCCTGTGCTTCTTTTTATTCGATGCCAAAAAAGCTTCCTTAACGTCGCTTCTTCCCGCAGTTGCATTTATAGGAGGCTTCCTTTTTCTGCTCTTTTGGGAAGCAAAGGCACAATATACCATACTCTTTTTTGTCCTGTTGTTCCCTTATACCGTTGCTGGTTTCCTTTCTTTCATGAGAAGACTGATAAGCCTGAAAAAGAATAAATATTGGTATCGCTCCAAAGAAGTTATATTTTTAAGCATATTGTTGGGAAGTATTCTGTTGCTTTCCATAATAAACACCGCCCCCATCAGCGATACCATCAAATTAGGACGCGTTGACCAGACGGCATTTTACAATTACTATCTCCAGCAAAACAGCCATAATTAAGTATTTTCCACACTAATCATCAGAAAACCTGCCATAACATAATTAGCAAGATCTCTTCCTCTCTCTGACAGGAATACGCGTTCCCCATTATTCAAAAGACCCTCTTCACTCATCCGATAGAGCCATGTTCCAAAAATTTGCTCTATCTCGACGCCATACAACGTTTCAAACTCCTTTTTAGAAACGCCATGATTCATACGCAGTCCAAGGAACATGGTCTCTTCCATCTGTTCCTGTACCGACAGAACCCGCATTTCCTCTTTTAACGTGCTCGCACTTTCCCTGATCCCATTCCTTCTCACGGTTCCATCACCGCTGTCTACATTCTTCATGTATTTTTTCAAATCGGAAGTATTTTTCCAGCGTTTATTATTGATCATGGATGCCGCGCCAAGCCCGAAACCGGCGTACTCTTTTCTTGTCCAATAACCAATATTATGCCTGCACTCATACCCACCCTTTGCATAATTGGAGATTTCATACTGCCGGTAACCGTACTTCCCAAGGACCTCTCCTGTATCATAGTACATCTGCCGCTCATCTTCTTCCGACGGTAGTTTCTCGAACCCATCCACCTCTGACAAAAGTTTTCTACCAATGCCATCCGTCCCATATCGTTGATAAAACGGAGTGCCTTCTTCAATGATCAGTCCATAGGCTGAGATATGTTCAGGATCAAGCCTTGCAGCCGTATGAAGCGTATGAAGCCATGAATCTACACTCTGCCCCGGCAATCCGCTCATCAGGTCGATATTGATATTCTGAAATCCACAGTCTCTTGCCAGTTCATAGCTTTCCCGAAAATCCTGAAACCGATGAATCCGTCCAAGCGCTGCAAGTTCCCCATTATCCGCTGACTGCAGTCCTATGCTCAGACGGTTGACGCCCATCTGCCGGTATGCTTCCAATTTCTCTTTTGTCAGTGTACCCGGATTTGCCTCCATCGTGATCTCGGCACCAAAAGCCACATGATACGACTGATATACCCTATCAAACAGATCTGTAACCTGCCTCGGCAGCAACAGCGAAGGCGTTCCCCCGCCGACAAAGATCGTGTCAACCTCCCGATCCGTATAATCACCGCTTTCCTGACGTATTTCACAAAGCAGCCTTTGCAGATATTCCTCCGGCACGCCTTCCTTGCAGCCACTGCCCAAAACCACCGCCGTCTTGTTGCCACATTCCCGGATAGGAAAAGACAGAAAATCACAATAATCACACTTTTTAACGCAAAACGGAATATGAATATAAATTGACATCCTTCTGCTCATTGTTGTCTCCACGCCGCAATCCTACTGCTTCTACCAAAAATTAAAGCCGTAATAGATATCGTAATACAACCGCGTATTGGCCGAAGCCATGGGGAAATTTTCAGATGGCGTAAACCAGAAAACAGCGTTCATCGCCACTGAAAGGAATACAACCATCAGCAATATTTTTTGAAACGCCTTAAAGGAATCCTTTCCGACATAATTTTCCTGCATCCATAAAATCCCCACCCAGGCAGTGATCAACAAGGCAAAAGAAAAATCTGCCTGATAGCGGTATGCAATAACATTTGTAAGCTCTGCGTCAAGTATCATCAAGAAAATTCCGATCAACGACAAACACAGACAGAAAAAGTAAATCCCTTTTTTCTGAAACTCCTTACGCTTTTCTACGACAACTGCCGCAGCAAGCAGGTATAGATTAAAAGGAATCAGTCCGGCATGAAAGCTGCCCTCAAAAATAGCAACGCTGTGCGCACCAATGTTCCAATATGCCTCAAAGGTATTAATAAACGGAAAGAAATAATTAAAATCAGGAATACGGAATAAATACTCTCCGACTGCATAATAGATCCGATCTAAAGAAAACTGAACATGCCCGATATCAAATGCCGTCAGATTATACTGCATTCCAAACTCAAAGGGAGAGCCAAAACGAATGTAGTTATAATACATTACCGGAATCGCAACAGCCACATACGGCAAGGCAAATAAAGCCATCATAGTGATCCTGCTTTTTTTATCATAGCCTTCCTTGTCAGTGAGCCATGCTCTTCCAAAAATGGCAAACGCAAGCACGCTGTAGAGCAGCAGCGTCGGTCTGACCGCAGCAACCAGCGCCATGCATAAGGAGCCCACCATGATCCTGCCCTTGGAATATCCAGACTGTTCTATCTTTTTTGCCGATATCCAGAAATAAAGTCCCCACACAACCAGAGCGACAGCACAGATCACCGTCAGAATAAAGGAATTGGGCTGCGTGATAAAAAACGGCAACTGGCAGCCAAACAGTCCTGTCAGTATGATCAATACCAACATTGCAAACGGCGTTTTGGGGAAATATCTGATAATGATCTGCCTCATCAGCAAAAGGATCCCTATACCAAAGAGCAGGCAGCAGAAAAATACAGGGATGGAATTGGGCATATTTAACCCTGTCAAATGATAAACCGGCAGGTAAAACAAAAGACAAGGCAGGATTCCATGATACACATAATAACTCCCATCATAATACGCAAAGTCAAATTTGTAATCAATACCGACGGCTTTTTTTGCATAATGATCATAGGGATTCTCCATGCTGACAAGTTCCTGCGGCGGCTGTTCCAAAAGGGACACCTGCCCCGCATCCAGCGCCCATGCAAGCTCCTGATAAGGATTGTAATCATCATTTATAATCAGGGAATTGGATATCATAAGAAAGCAGGAAATTCCATAAAATACCAAAAAGATAATCCCCAGGACGGCTTTCTTCTCCAATGTGATCTGTCTGCAATCCTCTTTCCACCAGCCTGACTTCCTGCGCAGACCATAACACAATAGAAATACCAGCCATACCGACAGCAAACGAACCATAGAAAAATCCAGCGGCTTTGTCTCATTGAAAGTAATTCCATTAACCTTAAACAAATGCCCCACCGGCAGATATACATTGATGTCAAGCCTCTGTATCTCTCCCATCGCCTGTATCCATTTAAACTGAGACGTAATATTTTCAGGCTGTATCGGCCAATCCGATATGATCCCATACATTACCTCACTGCTGCCCTCATCCAGCACATCTATATCCACATAACATATACCACTCTCCATATAAAAAAGATCGATGGCATCCAGCAGTTCCAGATCCAGTCTGATATTTTTTACGTCATGGTCTATGCCCTGTATCGATATGACCGCATTTTCGTCCTGTATACTGATAATACCGTCCTCATATATTTTTACTCCCGAATATTCTACCGTATATTCCTCCCATGAATGTTCCTTGTAAAAAAGAGACTGTATCGATCTAAAGTTAAAAAAACAGATTTCCACCAGCACCGCTCCACACAGCAACAGTAGCAGATTCCTTATGGGCATCTTTGCCCTATCTGATATCTCCCTATCCATTTTCTTATCCCTTCTTTCCCGTTCTAACATAGTATCCAGCTACTTATCTTCATCCAGCTTCAACACGCTCATAAACGCCTTTTGCGGAATCTCTACATTACCGATCTGACGCATCCGCTTCTTACCTTCCTTCTGCTTCTCCAGAAGCTTCTTTTTACGCGTGATATCACCGCCGTAACACTTTGCCAGCACATCCTTACGCATCGCCTTTACCGTCTCCCTGGCAATGATCTTGCCTCCCACCGCCGCCTGGATCGGAATTTCAAACAGATGCCTTGGGATCTCATCCTTTAGCTTCTCGCACATCTTCCTTCCCCGCTCATAGGCGCTTCCGCTGTGTACGATAAAGGACAGCGCATCTACCTCTTCCCTGTTGATCAGGATATCAAGCTTGACCAATTCGGAGGTCTCATACCCCTTGATATCATAATCAAACGACGCATACCCTTTGGAGCGCGACTTCAGGGCATCAAAAAAATCATAGATGATCTCATTTAACGGCAGCTCATATTTAAGCAGCGCTCTTGTCTCCTCCATATAATCCATAGAAAGATATCTTCCTCTCCGTTCCTGACACAGTTCCATAATGGATCCGATAAAATCCTTCGTCACCATGATCTCCGCCTTGACAATCGGCTCCTCCATATGATCAATCTCCGAAGGATCCGGAAGATTGGTGGGATTGGTGAGATCGATCACCTCCCCATCCGTCTTATAGACCTTATAGATAACGCTGGGTGCCGTGGTAACAAGATCAAGATTATATTCCCTCTCCAGCCGTTCCTGGATCACCTCCAGATGAAGAAGTCCCAGGAAACCGCATCGGAATCCAAATCCTAGCGCCACGGAAGTCTCCGGCTCATAGAAAAGCGACGCGTCATTGAGCTTCAGCTTTTCCAAGGCATCCCGCAGATCAGGGTACTTTGCTCCATCCGCCGGATATAGACCACAATATACCATGGGCAGTACCTTTTTATAGCCGGGAAGGGGTTCCTGACAGGGATTGTCCGCATCCGTTACCGTATCACCGACGGCAGTATCTTTGACATTCTTGATCGACGCTGTAATATAACCGACCATTCCCGCGGAAAGCTCCTCACAGGGAATAAACTGTCCCGCGCCAAAATAGCCGACCTCGACCACATCAAACGACGCTCCGGTAGCCATCATCTTCATCCTCGTGCCTTTTTTGATACATCCCTCCATGATCCTGACAAAGACAATGACCCCTTTATACGGATCATATAAGGAATCAAAAATCAAAGCCTGCAGCGGAGCATCCTTGCTTCCCTTTGGCGCAGGAATCTTCGTTACGACGCTTTCCAGAACATCGTCTATGCCAATCCCGTTTTTTGCAGAGATCAACGGACAGCCTTCCGCTTCGATGCCGATCACATCTTCGATCTCCTCGACTACCCTCTGTGGTTCCGCACTGGGAAGGTCAATCTTATTAATAACGGGAAAAACCTCCAGATCATGATCCAGAGCCATATAAACATTCGCCAGTGTCTGCGCCTCAATCCCCTGCGCCGCATCCACCACAAGGATCGCACCGTCACAGGCTGCCAGCGCACGGCTGACCTCGTAATTAAAATCCACATGACCCGGCGTATCGATCAGGTTAAGAATATATTCCTCCCCATCCTTTGCCTTATAGATCGTCCTGACTGCCTGCGCCTTGATCGTGATCCCGCGCTCCCGCTCCAGATCCATATTATCCAGAACCTGTTCCTGCATCTCCCGCTGCGTCAAAAGTCCTGTCTTCTCGATGATCCGGTCAGCCAGCGTCGACTTTCCATGATCAATGTGAGCGATGATGCAAAAATTTCTAATATGATCCTGCATGATGTTCCCATGCTCCTTTCTATCGTTACCTTTCCTGTACTTTCTTTGTATCATAAAGATCCAAAACAATCAATATCATCAGAAAAATCAAGCCGCAAAGAGACAGCCATTTCCCCTGTAAGGAATAAGGTGCCGTAAAACGCAGCTCGACCTCATGCTCTCCCGGTTCCAGTCTAAGACCAATAAAGCCGCCCTCCAGCAGCGGAACAATCTCCTGCTCCTCACCATCAACATAAGCTTTCCAGCCTTCTTCATAGGGAAATGAAGTAAATAACACCGGCTTTTCTTCAGAAGATTCCACCCTTCCCTTAACATACCCGTCCTCCATGATCTCTATCTGCAGACCTGCTTTCGCAAGTTCCTCATAATATACTGCCAGTCCATCCTCATGATAAAAGGCAAAATCAATATTCTCCAAATTAAAAATATCGATTGTATTTTCATTCGGAAAAATGATATAGACAACGTAATCCTCTTCCTCCCGCACCATCGGCACAATATGCGGCTGAGAAAGCGCACAGATGTCCAACCGCAAGGCATCAATCCCGGGAGAACCGCTGAGCCACGGTGTATTCAAAAAATTTTTAAGGTTAGTAAAAAAACAGACATATGGACTTACTCCATCCTGATATGGAATCGTAAATTTCAGATATGCCCTGCCAGCCTTTAAATCTGCCCCTACGACTCCTATGCCTTGCTCAATCTGTGTAAGCTCCACATTTTGGGGATATATATCAACACCTCCGCCATAAATTTCCATACATAAGACTTCTTCCCCCGTCATACAATTCAGCAGACTTTGCTGGTTCAAAAATACATTTTCCGAAAAATGATACGATAATATTTCTTCCCGAACCATATATGCCAATGGAAGTGAATAGGGATTCCTGATAATCTCATACTTACTTTCCAACGTGTACCATGGTGAATGGATGGTGTATTTTGTGCCAAAGATCATCCTCATAACATCATTCTGACAGGAATCGGATATCTCGAAATCTCCTCTGGCATATCCCAGCCGATTCAACGCATAAGAAGATGCTTCGTTGATTGCCGAAGAAAAATAAGCGATCCCATAATAATCATATGCTGTCTGCATATTATAATTATGTTTATCTGGATAAGCGATTCGGTAAATACCATTATCCTCCGCTTTGATTTGGGCAATGGAAACCTCGGCGATCTGATTCTTATCCTCGTAAAAATCTCTTGTATAATATCCTATTCCATTCAACAAATAATACCCATTAACCACAATCTCTATCATAGTAAGCAGGACTGCCAATAGAACCATTTCTTTCCCTCCCTGACTCCTTCGATAGCGGTAAAGCAACCACAACCATAAAAGCATCAGTACGGCAATCAGCCCCATTATCTTATAAGAAGTATCAAGCCACAATTTTTTCTGTAATACCCTGTCAAGCATCGGCGCCACAAGATAAAAGACGAGCGCCACTGCAAGAAAAATAGCAACGGGTCTTAGTCTCATCTTAGGCAGGCAGGATAACTGCAGGCAGGATAACTGCCTTACTGCCGCAGACGCCGCCACAAAAGATAACACATAGGCAAAACGGACAGTATATCCATTCGGTGCATTAAACATATGCAGAAACATATAAACAGGCTTCGCCTTCATGCAGAAAACCAATATTAGGACTATCGCCGCCACACAGATTCTTTCCCGTTTAGCGATCTCATGGTTGATCAGGTAAAGAAACATCATGCTCAACGTCAATATTCCGCAGTACAAATAAGGAAACGAAATATCAAGGGTGTATTCTCGCCCTGGAAGGAAGCACGGAAGGATATCCCAAAATGGAGTCGATATAAACGCCGCAGCAATATCCTCCCCTGCATCACTATTTAATGCAACTGCATAATATGCCGCCGGCAGAAGCACGCATGCCGAAAGCAGCACTGCCGTGACCACGCTCACAGCATATCCGGACAGTATCCTCATTCTTTCCCTGCCTGTATAATGCCTATGTACGAAAATACATAAGCAAAGATATCCTAAAGAACTGATTCCAACAATAAAACCTCCATAGAAACAAGAAAGAAAAGACAAGGCATAGACCAGCGCAAGCCCCGCTTTTTTACCCGTATCCAGAAACCGTTTTACAAAGATCAGAACCAATGGAAGAAGATAAAGTCCCTCAGCAATGCTGTTCATCATGATCATGGCAAAATAAAAACTACACAGTCCATAACCAATTGATATTGCAATAACCAGCTTACTCTCCTGCCGGAGATTATATCTGCCGTATGCGCAGAAAAGTGCCGCCGCCAGAGCGGGTTTTAAGATCACGATCACCAATGTCGCAATCTCAAAGTCCTTTATGAGTATATAGAAAATATTTAAAGGGCTCATTGCAACAAAGGCAAAAAACAACGCCGTATTGCCGCCCATGCCGACATTCCATGAATAGAAGAAATTGCTGCCCTCCCGTAGTTTATCCATGACCAGCCTTCCAAAAACAGCGGATTGATAATAGAGATCACCCGTAAATATTACCTTTTCCTGTCCGGGCAGAATTCCCGTCAGGAAAAAAATGACCATCATCGCCAATACCGCTAGTCCAAACGTGATCAGGCTGTCTATCCATATATTTTTCTTATTCATATGGTTCCTTTCCTTTTCTTGTCTTTTCTATCCAT
>DLOP01000094.1:0-728 GCA_002478505.1 Lachnospiraceae bacterium UBA7481 | reverse complement strand
CCACGCGGCGTATAACGCAAGATCAGTTCGTGCGTTCCCGGCGAAAGCTTTGCGCCAAGGAAAGAACCGTCCAGCAGTCCGAGCAATTCCTGCCTGCTGCCATCCACCAGAAGCTCCCATCCCTTATCATACGGAATCGAAAGAAACAATATATCCTTGTCCTCAGGCACATTGATCCGCGCCCTTATATACCCTTGCTGAAAGTCTTCGATCTCCCACTGATTCCTACTTAAGATTTCATGTGCACGGTCCAGTTCCCCATCATCCTGATAATACAGGAACAATTTACGATACGCAGATTGAATTCCCGCCTCATTATAATCGATCAACCTTACAGAAAACTGATCCCCCCGTTGTTCCATCTCTATAATCGCCGGAGAATACAACAGCCGGTCCGTCAGATAAGGGCGGCGGTAATTTCCCATAGAAAAAACATAAACTGCAAATTCCTTATCCGTTAAAGTGTGGCCCGAAACATTCTCTCCCCCTTCATCATCAGTCAGTGAAAAATAGGCATATGCCTTTTTATACGGTCCGGCAGGAATTGCGTAATCCAGTACGCCTATCTCAGCCTCCTCTGCCTTAGAAAAAGACATTCCCTCACCTTCCACTTCCCATTCCATTCCGATGGGCAATAACTCTGGCGCACCCGACTCCCGATATACATCAATCTCTTCCCCCGTCATTGCCGACAAAAGCCGGTTCTGATTATAAAATACATTTCTTGT
>DLOP01000175.1:4040-10603 GCA_002478505.1 Lachnospiraceae bacterium UBA7481 | reverse complement strand
ATAAACGTATATCCATGTTCTTCTGATACCATTGCTGACGGTACGGCGGTCAAGACCCCCGGATCAAAGATCTTTCCGTATATTCAGGACAATCTGGATGATATCATCACCGTGGAAGACGAGGAGCTGATCGTTTCGTTTCTGGATATGGTGGAAAATCATAAGATGATCGTGGAAAATTCCGGACTTCTTACGGCGGCTGCACTTAAGCATCTGGATGTTAAAGATAAAAAGATCGTGGCGATCTTAAGCGGCGGCAATATATGGACGCTTTCATGCAGGCAGCCCCTGCAGGCTCCACGCCGATTACTTTGATCTTCGGATTCAGCATCTTTGCCAGAGTAGAAACACCCGCAGCCAGTCCGCCGCCGCCGATAGGAACTAAGATATAATCCACCAACGGAAGCTCCTTGACGATCTCCATGGCTATCGTCCCCTGACCTGTGGCAACCGCCGGATCATCGAAGGGATGAATAAACGTATATCCATGTTCTTCTGCCAGTTCATATGCGCGTGCGCATGCCTCATCATATACGTCGCCATACAGAACCACCTCTGCGCCAAAATTCTTTGTACGGTTTACCTTGATCAATGGCGTCGTCGTCGGCATAACGATCGTCGCTTTCATTTGATTGCGCTGCGCCGCATATGCAACGCCCTGCGCATGATTTCCCGCCGAAGCGGTGATAACCCCTCTTTTTTTCTCTTCTTCGGACAGCGTGCTGGTCTTATAATATGCGCCCCTGACCTTATAAGCTCCCGTAAACTGCAGATTCTCCGGCTTAAAATAAATTTTATTGCCTGTTAGATTGCTGAAATACTCGCTATAGACCAGCTTCGTCTCCAGCGTTACCTGCTTTACAATCTCGGATGCCTCCTCAAATTTTTCCAATGTCAGCATTCCTTCTTCCATTTCATTCGTATCCATATGACGACCTGCCTTTCTTCATGGTTATCTATAAAAATTTTCCTTATTCTTCTTCCTCATCTTCACTTAAATCTACATCAAACAAAGCATCCACAAAACGGTCAGAATCAAATTTCTGAAGATCTTCAATCTTCTCTCCCACACCGATATATTTCACCGGAATGCCAAGCTCCGACTGGATAGCAACCGCGATTCCGCCTTTGGCAGTACCGTCCATCTTGGTCAGTATGATTCCTGTCAGATCCGCTGCCTCAGAAAATTCCTTCGCCTGCATCATTGCATTCTGACCGGTAGTAGCATCCAGCACGATCAGGTTCTCCCTGTGGGCACCCGGAAATTCCCGGTCAATGATCCGGTTCATCTTCTTTAATTCTTCCATCAGATTCTTCTTATTATGCAGACGTCCCGCAGTATCACAAAGTAAGACATCTGCCTTTCTCGCCTTTGCCGCATTGATCCCGTCGAAGATCACGCTTGCCGGATCGGCGCCTTCCACACCGCCTATCATTTCCACGCCACTTCGCCTTGACCACTCCGCAAGCTGTTCTCCTGCAGCCGCACGGAACGTATCTGCCGCCGCGATCAGCACGTGCCTTCCCTGCGCCTTTAAGATCGCCGCCAGTTTACCGATGGAGGTCGTCTTTCCAACGCCGTTTACTCCGATCACAAACACAATGGAACGCTTCTGTTCAAATTCATATGCTGTCTCTTCCACACGCATCTGATCCTTAATGGTCTGGACCAGCAGCGTCTTACAATCCTCCGGTTTGGAGATATGCTGCTCCTTCACCTTCTGTTTCAAGGTATCAATGATCTCCTCTGTCGCATGAACACCGATATCCCCCATGATAAGGATCTCTTCGAGTTCCTCATAAAATTCCTCATCGATCTTTGTAAATCCACTGAATACAGCATCTATGCCGGAAACGATATTATTTCTGGTTTTCGTCAAGCCTTCCTTCAGACGAGCAAAGAAGCCCCGTTTCTCCGTTTGGCTCATGTCTACACTATTTTCTTCTATTTCGGGCAATCCTTCTGAGGTCTCTCCCAATATCTCTTCCGGATTTTCCTCAGATATCCCTTCCGGATTCTCCTCCAATATCCCTTCCGCGTTTTCCCCGGATATTCCTTCTGTATTTTCTTCAGATATTTCTTCTGTAATTTCTTCTGTAATTTCTTCTATTTCTTTCTCGGATATTTTTTCTGAATTTTTCTTCTTCCCAAAACCAAACAGCATCCGGTCAATCTCCTTTCTAAATCACTGTCATAGGTCTAGTTATCCAATTCCTTATCGATCAGATTGACGCTCACCAGTGCCGAAACGCCCTTCTCCTGCATGGTTATACCATACAATCTGTCCGCCTTCTCCATCGTTCCGCGTCGATGCGTGATCACAATAAACTGCGTATGTTTTGTCAGCTTATGTAGATACTGCGCAAATCTGCCGACATTACTTTCATCCAATGCTGCCTCGATCTCATCCAGAAGACAGAATGGCGATGGTTTCAGATTCTGGATGGCGAACAGCAGCGCAATCGCCGCAAGGGACTTCTCCCCACCGGACAGCTGCATCATGTTCTGCAGCTTCTTCCCCGGGGGCTGTGCGATGATCCGGATGCCTGCTTCCAAAATATCCTCATCCTCCATCAGTTCCAGCGTACCCTTACCGCCTCCAAACATCTCCTTAAATACCTTATCAAATTCTTTGCTGATCTCGGCAAATTTCTCCGTAAACTGCGCCCGCATCGCCTGATCCAGTTCCTCTATGATACCGATCAGCATTTTCTCCGCTTCCACCAGATCGTCATGCTGCTTTTTCAGGAAATCATACCGTTCCATCACCGCCTTATAATCTTCAATGGCATTAACATTCACATCCCCAAGACGTTTGATGCCGTCCTTCAACTCAGCCACGCTTCTCTTTAAAAATACAAGATCTGTCATCGTCTCATCACGAAGCTCGGCAGCGTCCCTAAGTGTCAGTTCATACTCTGACCACATATAACCGGACAGTCCGCTTAAGGTATCCTCCAGCTTTTCTTTCTGGGTCTTCAGACGGAATATCTCTTTATCCAGACCTGCGATCTTATCATTCAATTCCTCACGGAGTCCAAAGAACTGCTTCTGTTTGGACGTATATTCTTCCCGCTTCTCCTGCATCTCCTTTAAACGGATCTCGGAATCTTCCTGGGTTGTATAGGAAGCGTCCATGGTCTGTTCCAGATTTTTGATATTCTCTTCCTTATCCGCAATATCCGCCTCGTTTTGTTTCGTCGCCTGCAAAACCTCCTCCCGTTCCGCCGCATACCTCGACAGTTCTTCCTTCAGACGTTCCAGATTCTGCTGTTCAAATTCCTGTTTCTGCAGCGCCTTCTCCACTTCAACATCCTGCTCCGCCACAGCTGCGGCATGAACCGCTTCTTCCTCCCGTCTGCCTTCCAATTTTTCCTGCTTTTCCGTAATCTGCGCTTCTAATATTTTTTCCTCTTTTGCTGAATCCTCCAACTGCTGGCTGATTTCTTCCTGCTGTTCCTTGATCTCACTGATCTGCTTTTCGATCTCTGCCTGCTCCGCTTTCAGATCGTCTACACCGTGCATAGTCTCGTCGATCCTCTCCTGCGCCTTAATAAGATTAAGCCGCGCAGTGTTCTGGGCGATAAACTGATTCTGGATCTTCAACTTGATCTCCTCGATTCCAATACGCAGCTGATTTCTTTCATTCTTGATCTGTTCGATCTGATCCAACAGCTCATTGATCTGTTTTAAAGAAGCCTTCACCTGCTTATCCAGCTCATCCATCTCACGCCGCCGCCCAAGAAGATTAGAGTTGTTCTTATATGCGCCGCCGCTGATCGCGCCGCCCGGCACCAAAAGTTCTCCATCCAGTGTAACCATCCGGATACCATAATCGTACTTTCTCGCAATCTTCAATGCCTGATCCACGTGATCAATGACAACGATCCTTCCAAGCATCGCCTTAGCTACATTCCGATAATCCGGCTCTGTAGAAACGATCTCATCCGCCATACCGATGACGCCCTTCTCCTCCAAAACCTCCGGAGTCTTAAATTCCTGCGGATGTTCAATACTTGTCAGCGGCAGAAAGGTAGCGCGTCCGAATTTATTCTCTTTGAGGTAATTGATCATCTCTTTGGCGGTTTTTTCATCCTTGGTAACGATATTCTGAATATTACCACCCAGCGCAGTCTCTATGGCAGTCTCGTACTTCTTTTCCACTTTAATGATATCCGCTACTACACCGATGATCCCCTTATTGCTCTCCTTGCGTTCCATAACCTTGCGAATACTGTTGCCATAACCCTCGTAGCGCTCCGTAAGATTGGTAATGGACTCTAATTTTGTCTTATCCTGATGATACTGTACCTGAGCGTCGCGCAGCTGACGATCCGTTTCTCCCAGTTCATCATGGATCTGTCCGGCGCGTTCCTCCATTTTCTTCTGTTGGTGATTCAGTTCTTCAATCTCTTTATTTACCTTTTCAAATTCCTCTTTTAATCCGGCTGCGATCTCCTGCTGTTCTTCTTCATTGGATTTCGCCTGTAAAAATTTGGAATTTAATTCGGAACGCCGGATAGCGATCTGCTCCAGCATCGTGTCATAACGCTCCTTTTTAGAGCGGATGGTAGCCCGCTCGTTAAGCGTTTCAATGATCCGGTTTTTATCCTTTTCGATGGATTCATTGATTTCCTCAATTTCTCCCTGAACCTTCTGCAAAGCCTCTTTTACCACATTACGCTTTGTTTCCAATTCACGCAACGCCGTATCTGCCTGTTCCTTACTTTCCGCAAGCAGGGTGCATTCCTTTTCCTTTTGTCCGATATTTTCCTCAATACTGTCCAGCCTTGTCTTAAAATGTTCCATATTATTCTTCGCAGAATTGATCTGCTCTTTTAAGACATTGATCTCCCCCACCAGCTTTGTCCTGATGGAACTGGTATTACTCAGGGAATTGCGTGTCTCCTCGATGGACTTCTCGAGTTCTTCGATCTTTTCCTGTATTTCATCATATTCCTGCCGGATATTTTCAAACCGTTTACTGTTCTCCTGATAATCGTCCCCGGCAATCTTTAATTTCTCATTAACCGCGTCCATCTGCTCAGTCGTATGTGCATTTTCCAGCAGGAAATAATTCACATCCAGCTTTTTCAGTTCCTCTTTTTTCTTAAGATACTCCCTTGCTTTTTCTGACTGTTTCTCTAATGGTCCGATCTGCTTTTCCAGCTCTGCAAGAATATCATTGACACGAAGAAGGTTTTGCTTCTCATCTTCCAGTTTTTTCTGGGAAGCGCTTTTTCTTTTTTTATATTTAACGATGCCCGCCGCCTCGTCAAACAGCTCACGCCTCTCCTCCGGCTTACCGCTTAAGATCTTATCGATCTGCCCCTGTCCGATAATGGAATATCCTTCTTTGCCGATACCGGTATCATAGAACAGTTCATATACATCTTTTAAACGGCACACTGTTCCATTTAACAGATATTCACTTTCTCCGGAACGGTAAAGCTTCCTGGCAACCGTCACCTCGTCATAGGAAATGTTCAGCTGATGATCCGCATTATCCAGCGTGATCGCCACATAAGCATAGCCTAACGGTTTTCTCTGCTCCGTACCCGAAAAAATAACATCCTGCATGGATGCTCCCCGAAGCTGCTTAATCTTCTGTTCTCCCAAAACCCATCTGACCGCATCCGCAACATTAGACTTACCACTGCCGTTCGGTCCTACGATACCTGTAATCCCATTATGGAATTCAAATACGATTTTATTGGCAAAAGATTTAAAGCCCTGTATTTCAATACTTTTTAAATACATAAATCAGACCTTGTTCCTTTCTACTTTCCTTATCTATACGAATTTTCCATCTTCAAAAATTTCTCAAATTTATAATCTTTTCTTAATTCAAAATTTTTTTAAATTTTTTAATGCCTCAAACGCCGCCATCTGCTCTGCAGCCTTTTTATTCCTACCGCGTCCGAGACTGACTTTCTTCTGATCGATCATCAGCTCAACTTCAAATTCCTTCTCATGCTCCGGTCCGTATTCACCAGTTACCTGATAGCAGATCGTTCCGTAATTTCCCGACTGCACCAGCTCCTGCAGTTCGGATTTATAGTCGATAAACGCTTTCGCTTTCTCCTGAATATCCGTCAAAATATACTGCATGATAAAATTGTTGGCTGCTTTCTCGCCACCGTCCAGATACAATGCGCCAATCAATGCCTCCACGGCGTCAGCGACAACGGAAGGCTTTCTGCCACCTCCATTTGCCTTTTCCCCTTTTCCAAGGAAAATTAAATCACCCAGACCGATCTTCTCCGCCACGGCTGCCAGCGCAGATTCGCATACTAAAGAAGCACGTATCTTTGATAACTGTCCTTCCGCCGCCTTAGGATACTGCTGAAACAGATAGATACTGCTTGTCTGTTCTAAGACCGCATCACCCAAAAATTCAAGCCGTTCATTGCAATTGATCTTTCTGATCGACCTTTCATTAGCATAAGAGCTGTGCGTCAATGCCTCCCTGACCAGAGCCTTCTCCTGAAAACGATATCCAATCCGGTCTTCCAGCTCTTTGATCCTGCTTTCCTCATCCATATTAATCCCCCATTCCGCC
>DLOP01000175.1:0-3950 GCA_002478505.1 Lachnospiraceae bacterium UBA7481 | reverse complement strand
TTTCACACTAATCCCCCATGCCTTTTCACAACCTGTAAATTTTAATGCACTTTAGTGCTATGCCGCAGGCACAAATTTATGATCGTCCGCCTATCCGGCATCATCTGTCACTCCATCTGCTCCCGCATCACGCGGACAGCATCCTCTACAGTAACGATCTTGTCCAGATCCACCGCTCGGAATTTTTTCCCTGTTTCCTTTTCTATATACTGCATCATCTGCATCATATCTATGGAGTCTGCACCCAGATCCAAGTCAAATGTACTCTCCATGGAGATCTCAGTCTCGTACACCTGAAGCACCCTTAAGATCGCTTCCTTTAGTATCTTATATTCCATCGTCAATCATTTCCTATCATTAGTTGTTGTCTGATCTTACCATTGATATCCTGCTCTTTAAATGTCATGCACTGCAGCAAGGAATTTTTGATCTCAACCGATTCCGAGCTGCCATGTGTCTTGACCACTAGTCCATTCAGGCCAAGCAAAGGAGCGCCTCCATGCTCTTTCGTGCTGAAGGATTTTACAGTATCTTTCAATGCCGGCAATGCCAGCGCCGCGCCTATCTTACTCTTCAAGCTGCTTTTTAAACCTTCTTTGATCTTCTTTACCAATACGCTTGCCGTCCCCTCATACAGTTTTAATATCACATTTCCGACAAACGCTTCGCAGACAATGACATCTGCATATCCGCTGGGAATCTCCCTTGCTTCGATACTTCCGATAAAGTTAATATCATCACACGCCTTTAACAAAGGAAATGTCTCCTTTACCAGCAGATTGCCTTTTTCCTCTTCTGCTCCGATATTAACAATAGCAACTCTCGGATTTTCTATGTTTAATACGTGCTCGCAATAGATACTTCCCATCTTGGCAAACTGTACAAGATTATTAGGCTTCGCATCCACATTTGCCCCGCAGTCGATCAACAACGAACAACCGGTTGCAGTAGGAATAACAGGCGCCAATGGAGCACGGTCTATTCCCTTGATTCTTCCTACGATCAACTGTCCGCCTACCAGGATCGCGCCACTGCTTCCCGCGGAGACAAAAGCGTCACAGGTTCCGTTTTTCACCAAATAAAGAGCTTTTACAATCGATGACTCTTTCTTTTTTCTAATCGCCATAACCGGCGGTTCCGCCGTTTCAATGACCTCATCTGCAGGCACAATCAGAATACGTCTGTCGTCATATTTATATTTTCCAAGTTCTTCTTTAATGACTTTTTCCCTGCCAACCAGATAAACTACCAGATCCTCCGATTCCGCCAGAGCGTCAACAGCGCCCTTAACAATTTCCACAGGCGCATTGTCGCCCCCCATAGCATCCAATGCAACTTTTACAACTTGACTCATTTTTTTGCCTCCAAACTGCGAACTCCATATCTTTTTATCTTACGCTTCCGCATAAAAACTCATCTTTTATAATACTAAAAAAAGTGGGAAAAATCAAGAAATTTTACAATCAGAATTAAGCGTTTTTATATAAAAAGAGCCTTTCCTTAAGGAAAAGCTCTTTTTGCATCATTTCTTACACATCGCTGAGCATATTGATCATTAATCAACAGAAATAATCTCTTTCTTATTATATGCTCCACATGCCTTGCAAACTCTGTGCGGAACCATCAAAGCGCCGCACTTGCTGCACTTCACTAATGTAGGAGCGCTCATCTTCCAGTTTGCTCTCCTTTTATCTCTTCTTCCTTTGGAAGATTTATTTTTAGGACAAATTGACATCTCATTACACCTCCTGCCGTATCTTTTTCTCTCAACCTGTTTCTAAACCACACTTATGATATTATAACCATGTCCCTATCATTTGTCAACAAATTTTTAGATTTTTACTGATCCTTGTTTTGTTCCGTGTTTTCCGGTGTCTGTTTGTCCTGTGCATCCTGCGGCTGCTGTGCCGGTGTCTGCCCATCCTGGACATTCTGTGGCTGCTGTGCCGGTGTCTGTCCATCCTGGACATCCTGTGGCTGCTGTGCCGGTGTCTGCCCGTTCTGGATATCCTGTGGCTGCTGTTCGGATATACTGTCCTGTGCGGACGGTATCGGCGGCACTGGAGGTACCGGCGGCACCGGAGGCACTGAAGGAATGCTGCCCGTCTGAGCCATTGTATTCTGTACCGGTGTTGTCATCTGTTGCGCTGGCGGAGTCTGTTGCGCTGGCGGCGTCTGTGATCCAACCTGCATTCCTGCCTGCTTCTTTGCTTTTTTATCAGAAGATACCAACACAATGATCACTATAATAATCAGCAGCAATATAACACCACCGACTACCAATACAATGATCATAGCAGTATTATCATCTTTATCACGGTCACGATCACGATCACGATCCCTGTCGTCATCCTCGTCACGGTCTCTGTCAGAATCACGATCCGCATCTGCATCAGGCTTTTCTTCATCCGGCTCCTGTATAACATCTCCGCTGCCTGCTTCTTCTGACGATCCCCTGCTGTCCTGTAGTCCCAGATAATACCGGACATTATTAGCATAAACTTCAAACCTTGGATTTTCGATAGGATTATTCAGTCCTGTATCTGCCAAGACATCTGTATACGAATCCACCAACCCTTTCTCTACCAGATCAAGATATACATTGATGCCTTCTTCCCTGTCATCCAGGATCACATCCCACAGTTCTTCCACTGCAGCCATGGAAACCGAATAGCTGACATAATACAAAGGCGACTGGAACGTATGCGGAATCTCCACCCATTCCGTAATTTGGTCAGACGGCATAAATCCATACATTCCCAGATAATAGCTGTTATTAAAGTCTAGCGCGCTATATTTCTCACAGCAGTTATAATAGATCTCATTCAGCTTTTCAACCGTCAGACCTTCCGGATTGCTGTAAACCTCATACTGGAACGCATCCTCCTTCACGCCCTCCACACAGGCATACGCCATGTTCATCAATGTATATAGCTTGACTGCGTAAGCGTTCTCCCCATAAATATCCTCGGCGTGATCCAAGAACAACAGCTCCAGCCCTTGTGAATGAATTTCCGCAACATCAAGATTATTATGGGAATACAGCCATTCTTCCTCTGACGCAAAATACATCTGGTTATAATGTCCAAATTCATGGACCAGCGTCCCCATATCGCTGATCGTTCCATTTGCACAGTTAAACATAAACGGTGCATTGTAGATATACAGCTTCGTCGTATAGCCGCCCGGCGCTTTTCGATCGTCAATCGAAAGATCGCACATGCCGTGATCCACCATATACCTGTATGAAATCAGCATATCATCCGAAATCTCTGGAAGGTAAGCTTCAAGAAAATCAAGGCACTCCTGCTCCGACATCTCAGCCTCCCGCATAGCGTCAAAAGATGAATCTGCCATCAGCATGTCATACAGATCATGCTCCAGCGGCACCATATATTCAATGACCTGCCGCCTGTATTCTTCCAGATCCTCCGATGAATAATCCCGATCGTAAATCTCCTCATATGCATAGTCTGCATAATTATCGTATCCATAACTTTGCGCGATCTGCGTCCGGACATCAACAAGCTCCAAAAACAGCTCGCCCAGTTCCTGATTCCGCTGTTCCAGAATATCTGCATAACCGTCAAAATATTCATTTACTGTTATCTCTCCGTTTTGATAAGCCTCAGTAATAGTATCCATGTCATAATCAACACCATTGATATTGACCACGTATTCGGCAATATAAAGCTCATCATATTTCAGGGAAAGCTCCGTCTCACGGCTTGCAAGTTCTTTCTGTTCATCAGTCATTGGCTCGTATTCCAGAATATCCTGCCACTCTTCTTCATCCTCCACCCTTGCGTGAAGCACTTCGGAACATTCTGACTCTGCAATCATCCTGTAGGTCTGCTGGATCTTATCATTGAGATCTACCGAGATCTCATCATAGTGCGTTACCAGATCATCATACTCCTGCTTCCGTGCCGCCAATGGGGGCAAACTGA
>DLOP01000047.1 GCA_002478505.1 Lachnospiraceae bacterium UBA7481 | reverse complement strand
TTTTCGATCGCCGCCAGCAGCGGCGGAAGTCCCGGATCCAATGAATTAATAAAGGATAGCATCCTGTCGTCCTGTATCATTCTTCATCTTCCTCATCTGCCGGCGCATTGGCCGCCATAATCTCCATCATCTCATTCNNTTTTAATGTCATTATTTAAAAGCGTGATTACTCTTGCGTTTGCCGCGCTGATTATCATCGGCGTCATAGCGGTGCTCAGCTCATAGATTCCCGGCTGCAGCTCCCCATGATAAGAGGAAACCAGCTCCTGCAGGTAAAAGAGAGATGCACTTCTGATCAGCCCCTTCTCCTCTAAGATCTCTCCGATCTCCCTTACCGATTTTCCCTCCACGATCGCCACTGACATCGTAAGTCCGGGTGCCGGCGACATCGGCTCCTCGGCAAAGATCCTGTAACCAAAATCATAAGCTTTCAACATCACATTATAGATCACCATAATGATCAGCGCGGCAAACGCTAAAGTGATCACACTTTTAAATAATGACATTAAAATCTTCTTAACATCCATCATAAAACCTCATGCTTTCATTTCACGATTTCAATTGTATTTTTCAACCTATTTCCATGATCACCGGCAGTATCATCGGTCTGCGCTTTGTCTTCTTCCAGACATAATCTCCGACAGCGTCCTTGATATTATTCTTGATCTTTCCCCAATCCTTAACATTAGAGATCATCATGTCATACATCGTCGCATTGACCACAGAACGCATTTCCTCCAGGATCTCATCAGATTCCTTCACATAGACAAATCCTCTCGTTACGATATCCGGTCCGGCAAGCACCTGCTCCCCCTCCGAATCCATCGCCAGTACGGCAATGATGATACCGTCGTCCGCCAGACGCTGTCTGTCCCGTAAGACCACATTGCCGACATCACCGACGCCAAGACCATCCACAAAGATCGAGCCAAACGGCACCTTGCCCACGACCTTCGCTTCCTGTTTTTCGATCTTCAGCACGTCTCCGCTGTGCAGGATAAAGATATTCTCCTTCAAGATCCCCAGCTGCTCCGCCAGCTTCGCCTGCGCCTTCAGATGCTTGTATTCCCCATGCACCGGAATTGCATATTTTGGCTGTGTCAGAGAATAGATCAGCTTGATCTCCTCCTGACATGCGTGACCGGATACATGGGTATCCTGAAAGATAACATCCGCCCCCTTCTGAAACAGTTCATTAATGATCTTTGTTATCGCCTTTTCATTGCCCGGTATCGGATGCGAGGAAAAGACCACAATGTCTTTGGGACCGATGGATACCTTACGGTGTGTTGCATTCGCCATCCTGCTGAGTGCCGCAAGCCGCTCTCCCTGGCTTCCGGTGGTAATGATGACCGTCCTTTCATCGGGATAATTTTTCAGCGTTTCCGCATCGATAAGCGTATCCGCCGGAACATTCAGCCGTTCCAGCTCGATTGCAGTATCTATGATATTCACCATACTCCTGCCTTCAATCGCTACTTTGCGGTTGAACTTATGGGCAGAATTAATGATCTGCTGCACACGATCCACGTTTGATGCAAATGTAGCAACAATGATGCGTCTGTCCTTATGTTCTTCAAAGATACTATCCAGCGTGCTTCCTACCGTCCGCTCCGACGGGGTAAATCCGGGACGTTCTGCATTCGTACTGTCGCACATCAGCGCAAGCACGCCCTTCTTTCCAAGTTCACCGAATCTCTGAAGATCGATTGCATCTCCAAAGATGGGCGTATAGTCCACTTTAAAATCACCGGTATGAACGATAATGCCCTGCGGCGTATAGATTGCCAATGCTGCAGCATCCACAATACTATGGTTCGTTCTGATATACTCCACATGGAAATCCCCAAGAGTCATCGTCTGCCCAAACTGTACTACCTTTGTGGTCACGACCTTATCCAATCCATGCTCCTTCAGCTTCGCATCAATAATGCCCATCGTTAATTTAGTCGCATAGATCGGCACATTGATCTCTTTTAATACATAGGGAAGCGCCCCGATATGATCCTCATGACCATGTGTGATCACAAAGCCTTTCACCTTCTCAATATTATCCTTCAGATACGTGATATCCGGGATGACCAGATCGATCCCTAACATATCATCCTCCGGGAATCCCAAACCGCAGTCAACTACAAGGATGCTGTCCTCATATTCAAATGCTGTAATGTTCATACCGATCTGTTCCAATCCGCCAAGCGGAATGATCTTCAGTGCTGCAGCATCTGCTATTACACCTTTTTTCAAAATAATCCTCCATTCTTTCTCGTTTTTATTATTTCATATAACGTTCCTGTTATATGTCTTTTTCGTCCTTTTGCAGCGACACATCTTCCATCAATCCGGCAAAGATGTCTGCTACCGCCTCCAGTTCATTATCATCCGATACGACCACAAACAACGCCTCCGCATCCTCTTTCTCCGACATATCCTTCAGGATCAATGCTTCGCCGTCTCCATCCTCCGCATCTGTCACCAGAAAGTAATCCCTTCCGCCGACTGTTGTTTCTTCCAGCACATAAAACTCCACCGGACATCCTCCATCCTCCGGGATCAATGTGATCGTCTCCATACTAATCCTCCAAGCCTTTCCAATTATCTATTGCTTCTTCTGATTTCTGATATAATCCAGATACCCCTGCAGGATAAATACTGCCGCAATCTCATCCACATACTGCTTTCTGTTCTCCCTGCGGATGCCTGCTTCCATCATGTACCTGTCAGCCGCTACCGTCGTCAGCCGCTCATCCCAGAGAACCACCTCCAGACCGGTTCTCCTCTCAAGCATTTCCTGAAATTCTCTGGTCTTCTCTACCCGCTCGCCCTCACTGCCGTCCATATTCTTCGGGCAGCCAAGAACGACCTTTTCTATGTTATTTTCCACGATCAATGTTTCGATCCTTGCAAGTGTCTGACGAAGCTTATTTTGCCGTTCACGCCGGATAATCTCTTTTCCCTGTGCCGTCAGCAGAAGCTGATCGCTGATCGCCACACCCACCGTCTTGCTTCCATAATCCAATCCCATAATCCGCATAACAATTATACCTTTCCCACTGCATCAGCAGATGCCGTCTAATCTTCGTTCCAATGATTGGATCTGATATACTCCGTCAACATTTCCTCTACCAGCTCGTCGCGCTCGGCCTTCATAATAATACTCCGTGCGTTTTTATGACTGGTAATATACGTAGGATCACCGGACATGATATATCCGACAATCTGGTTCACCGGATTGTATCCCTTTTCCCGTAATGCATCATACACATCCTCCAATATGGTTTTGACACTATCCTCCTGCTCCACCTCAACTTTAAAATATTGGGTCTGGGAAATATCTTCTGTTGGTTTTTCCATCATTTTATATCCTTTCTCCTTTCGCAGCCTGCACTTGATACAGCTGTCTTTTATCTCTTTCTGTTCTATTTTGAAACTGCTTTCTCCTGCGCATCCGTCTCTTTAATAATATACTTCGGTCTGTTTTTAATTTCCAGATAGATCTGCGCCATATACTGCCCCAGAACACCGATCATCAGAAGCTGCACGCCTCCGATAAACAGGATCAGACATACCAGGGAAGGATATCCTGCAACAGCCTCTGCCGTAACCAACTGCTTGATGATTACATAAACCGCATAGACCGCAGCTGCCAGACAGCATACAATACCGGTCATGGAAGATACTGCCAGCGGCACTGTGGAAAATGATACGATCCCTCTAAGCGCGTAAGTAAATGCCGACCAAAACGGCAGCTTTGTGGTTCCGGCACTCCGTTCCACATTTTCAAAAGGAATCCATTTTGTCTTAAATCCAACCCATCCGAAAATCCCCTTAGAAAAACGTTCATTTTCTTCCAAGGCAAGCACGGCCTCTACCATCTGCCGTTTCATCAGACGATAGTCCCTTGCCCCGCTTTTCATATGTGCAGAGGAAATACGTCCCATCATCCGGTAGAAAGCGTCCGCCATCTTAGAACGAAGCAGCGGCTCTCCTTTTCTATCCTTACGGTACGTGGCAGCACAGTCATACCCCTCCGTTGTCACCGCCTGATACATCTCAGGAAGCAGCGATGGCGGGTCTTGAAGATCTGCATCCATAATGGTCACATAATCCCCCTTTGCCGCTTTTAATCCCGCATACATGGAAGCCTCTTTTCCGAAATTTCTGGAAAATGAAATATAATGCACCCTTGCATCGCTCTTATGAAGTCCCCTCATCAGCTCCAACGTCTTATCTTCAGAGCAATTATCCACCATAATGAACTCAAAATCCACATAGTCCATCTGCTTACTGATCTTTATCAATTCCGGATATAATAAGGGAATCGCTTCTTCCTCATTATAACAGGGAATCACAAGAGAAATCAGATCTTTTCTCTGTTCCGCCATAATCATCTCCATCTCTATCCTTTATCCGCTTTTTTTAATACCTCTACGGAAAAGTCGATCGTCGCCTGTACACCCTCTTCCAGACTTGTCTTTGGTTCCCAGCCATATCTTTTTCTGGCATATTCATTGGAAAGCTGCGTAAATTTATTTACTTCATTATCCAGCGCCTGCTCTGAGATCGGCATCGCTCCTTCATAAAGCGCAGGATAACGGTTCCAGTAGTTGGAGGAGGCCACGTATTCAAATGCAATCTCCTCTTTCCCCATTAATCGTCTGACCGTTTCTGCCAATTCATTGATCGAGACCGTGGTATTCGTCGAGACATTGACCACGTCAAATCCGGTTCCTTCCTGTACCCGCTCCGCCAGATCGATCAGATCTTCCACATAGACGAAGTCCCTTCTCTGCGTTCCCGTGGAGTGCAGCACCGGCTGTCTTCCATAGTACAATTCCCGGATCAGATAACCCACAACAGGAGGCTGTGTTCTCAGGCAGTCCAAATGCGGTCCATAGACATTGGCAAATCTCATACATGTAATATTCATCCCATATACATCCGCATATGACTGGCAGAATCGCTCCGCTGTGTATTTCGTATTCGGATAGATGAGGCTCGGCGGCTCCACCTTATCCTCCACAGACGGAAAGTCCCGGTTATTCTCATAAACCGCGGAGGTACTTGCGAAAATAAATTTTTTGATCCCGTATGTTCTGGCCGCTTCTAGAAGTCCTACCGTTCCCATCGTATTGACTTCTACCGCTTTGGACGGATTCATCTGACAGTCCGGCAGTGGCGTAATGCCCGCAATATGATAAACATAGTCAAATTTCTTTTCCTCAAACAGTCTATTGATCAACGGAAGATTTAAAATATCGTCCCGGATGATCTCATCCGTAAAGCAATGATCTTCAAAGATCAGATTATCCTCAGAACCATAGGAAAAATTATCGATCAAAGTAAGGTCGTCGCCTTTTTTCCATAAATGATACGCCAGCTGGGAACCGATAAATCCTGCCGCGCCTGTAATAAGTATCCTGCTCACATCTATATCCTCTCTTAAAATAATATTCCTTTCCCCACTCAATCTTCAAAAATGATCCGGCTTCCCTGGGCATCCGTCTCAAACGGCACCTCACGATATCCGCTAAGCGCCTGCCGCACTGCATCCTGTCTATCCGGTGACACATACAAAAGCAGAAAACCGCCGCCGCCGGCGCCCAGGATCTTTCCGCCTGCCGCACCTGCATCCTTAGCCGCCTGATACATACCGTCAATCAGCTCATTAGAAACACCGCCCGCAAACTGCTTCTTGATCTTCCATGTACGATCCAGTTCCTCGCCCCAGATCTCCGGTTTACCGTCGGCAAGAGCCTGATAAGTTTTATCTACGGTTTCCACCAGATCATCCAGCATGGCGCGCTTTGATTCCATCGTCTGCGTCTGTTCCTGCAGGATCTGTCTGGAATCTCTTGTATTGCCGGTAAAAAAGAGCATCAAATGCTGAAACAGCTTATTTTTCGTCTCTTTCGTACAAATCAACGGTGTCACACTGACCGACCCATCGTTGCAGAAGCGGTAACGGTGGATACCGCCGTATGCCACGGCATACTGATCCTGTATCCCGATCTTCTGTCCCAGACAGTCAATCTCAATATGGCATGCTTCCCTTGCAAGCTGTTCCGGTGAGACATACTCTCCCTTATATGCGTGCAGGGCATTCAACACACCGACTGCCAGCGCGCTGGAAGATGCCAGTCCGATACCGGCGCCGCTGAGCGGAATATCCGCCATGTAGATCACTTCGATCCCATTCTCGATCCCGGTCAGCTTTAACGCTTCCCGGATAATATTATGCTTAATTTCATCTACGGAATGAACCAGCTCATTACCGTTATATACGACGCGGATCATATCGTCAAATTTTTTATTCACCGTGATATATACATGCATATTCAATGCCGTACTGATCACGCTGCCATATCCCAATCTGCTGTTCTCATAATAGTCCTTAAAATCGCTTCCGCCTCCGAAGAAGGATGCCCGCAGGGGCGTCTTTGATATGATCATGTACCTTCCTTATCCTTTCTTCCCCTCCAGCAAATCATTGACCGCATCCAGCAGGGTATAATTTTCATCCACCAGAATCCCTTTTACATCCGCATTCTCCGCCGTCTGGATATCACGTTCGTCATCCCCAATGAGATAGCATTCCGGCAGGTTGATGGAATAATCCTTTTGCGCCTGATAAAGCATTCCCGGCTTAGGTTTTCTGCAGGAGCACGTACTGTCCCAGCCATGCGGGCAGTAATAGATTGCGTCAATACACGCTCCGATCGCCAGAAGATCATCCTGCATCTTTTCATTCACCCGCGCCACGTCCTCATCCGTCAACCTTCCCATGGCAATCCCCGCCTGATTGGACACCAGAATGATAAAATATCCCGCATCCTTCAGTTTTTTGACCGCTTCCTTCGCACCCGGAAGCCAGATAAAATCTTCCGGTTTCTCTACATAACACGCCTTAGGCGGACGTACATCCAGCGTCCCGTCCCTGTCCAGGAAAATATATTTCTGACCCGACAAAAACTCTTCCGTCAGTTCTATCCTTGCAAAAGAGCCAATCGAATAATACCGGTGCTCTGTCACCATTGCATAGAGAAGCCCCCGCTCCACAAGCTGCGGATAGACGACTGCCTCAAAGTTCTCATTCTGATTGCTCATCAGGGACAAAACCTTTTTCGATACAATGGCATAACCAATATCCACGCCCTGCAGATCAGGCTGTGTGCGCTTTTTATCATATACAAGGACCTGTCCGCTATCGGCAATCTTTAAATTATTTTTTGTATAGCCGTCCAGATTGGCATATGCGGTAAACTGTATCCATGCGCCATTTTCTTCATAAGCCCTTACCAATCTTTCAAAATTGATCGGGCAGTAATTGTCGCAGTACATCATCAAAAATTCATCCTGAAGATCATCCTCCGCGGCTTTCAAACGAAACTGTGTGTCATATTCCACCGGCGTAATACAATAGTTGATCTTTACGCCAAATCTGCTGCCGTCTCCTAAATACTCCGTCACCTTCTCCGGCAGATAGCCAAGCAGGATAATGATATCATTGATCCCAAAGGATACGATCTGCTCCACCAGATATTCAATAAACGGTTTGCCCTGAAATGGATACATAGGTTTCGGATTTGTCTCGGTAAATGGTTTCAGCCGCTCTCCAAGTCCTCCCGCAAATATTACCGCTTGTTTGATTTTTCCCATAATCAGTCTCCATCATACACTATTTTGGCAAGAGTTTCAATTCCTGCCAATCATTCCATACAGATAATTATCTATCAAATTCCCTGTTATTTCAACAATTATTATCTGATTGTGCAGATCCATATCCTGTTCCACTGCCACCTTCACATACTGCGGCGTGTGTCCGATCCAGTAGGTCCTGCCGCCAATCAGCTTTTTTTCCTCAAACAGCACTTCCACTTTCTGTCCGATATAATAACTGCGAAACCCTTCGGACTGTCTCCCCGTTAATGCAAGCAGTTCCTCACTTCTTGACGCTTTCTGCGCTTCCGTCAACTGACCCGGCATCGTCGCCGCCACCGTATGCTGTCGTCTGGAATATTTAAAGACATGCATCTCAAAGAATTCCATCTTTTCCAGGAACGCCCTGCCTGTCTCAAATTCTTCTTCCGTCTCCCCCGGGAACCCCACAATCACATCTGTGGTAATGGCAGGATGCTTAAAATATCGCCTAAGATATTCTGCCCCAGCCGCATATTCCTCTGTCGTATAATGCCGGTTCATCCGCTTTAATATCGTATCACAGCCGCTTTGCAGAGATAAATGAAAATGCGGGCAGAGCTTTGGGATTTCCGACAGTGCTTTTGCGAAATCTTCCGTTACGATCCTTGGCTCAAGAGACCCCAGACGGATCCTTCTGACGTTCGGAATCGCTGAAATCTTTTGAAGCAGACACAGAAGATGCTGCGGATAAAATCTCCCTGCCCTGCTGCGTCCGTCAGCTTCCTCCCATTCCGAGCCATAGGAGCTTAAATGGATACCCGTAATGACAAACTCCCGATATCCTTCCGCTGCAAGCTTTCTGATCTCTGAAAGCGCCTCTTCCGGCCGCCTGCTTCTGACACGTCCTCTTGCATGCGGAATAATGCAATAACTGCAGAACTGGTTGCAGCCGTCCTGGATCTTGATGAACGCCCGGCATCTCTCCACCGGATAAGCAAGCTGCATATCCTCATATTCCGTGGTCTTTGCAATATCAAGAACCGTCTGTCCCCCAAGGGTTTTATCCCGGCCTTCCTCTTTCATCTGCGTTCTTAATGACAGGTATTGCGCCAATATGGACACGATCTCACCCTTTTTATCATTTCCGATACACAGATCGATCCGATCATCCTTCAGCGCCGTTTCCAAACCGGTCTGCACATAGCATCCCACCGCAACCACCACCGCGTCCGGATTACATTCCTTTGCACGATGCAGCATCTGCCTGCTTTTCCTGTCTGCGATATTGGTCACGGTACAGGTATTGACGATATAAACATCCGCCTTTTCCTCAAACGGCACGATCTCATAACCGTTCTCCGTAAGCAGCTGCTTTATCACATCTATTTCATAAGCATTGACCTTACAGCCCAGATTATGCAGCGCCGCTTTCTTCATTTTTCACCTCAAAAAAATATTTCTGATTGACTTCTTTCTTTCATTGTCATAATATAAAAAAGAAGAATGAAAGGAGGTTATCCCAATGAAAACAGTTGAGATATCATTAAACTCTATCGATAAGGTAAAATCATTTGTCAATGTCATCACCAAATTTGACTATGATTTCGACTTGATTTCAGGCAGATATGTTATTGACGCAAAGTCCATCATGGGGATATTCAGTCTGGATCTTTCAAAACCCATACAGTTAAACATCCATATGGAGAATGAAGATGCAGAGATGATGGCAGCTTTAGAACCATATCTGATCACTGAATAATGGTATAGGAACACATTCATATTTATAAAGCAGGGATTTCATTCCTGCTTTTTATTTGTCTCCACGATCTCTCTTGTTTCCAACGCCTTCTTTACCAACTGATCGATCTCGTCCTTCAGATGATCCTCATGCTTCTTAATAATATTCAGATTCGGTTTTGTCACAGGATGCTTTGCAACCCATATCGTACAGCAGTCTTCATATGGCAGGATTGATGTCTCATACGTACCGATCCGCTCTGATACCTCTACGATCTCCTGCTTATCGAATCCGATCAGCGGGCGGAATACCGGAAGCGTACATACTTCATTCGTCACCAAAAGACTCTGCATCGTCTGTGATGCCACCTGTCCGATCGACTCTCCCGTCACTAAGGAAAGACATCCTCCCTCCTTTGCGATCATCTCCGCGATCCGCATCATATACCGCCGCATAATGATCGTCAGTTCATCATGGGGACATTTATCATAGATCATCATCTGAATATCCGTAAAATTGATTATATGCAGTTTCACGTCCCCCGCATATCGGGACACAAGCTCCGCCAGATCGACCACCTTCTGTTTTGCCCGTTCACTCGTATATGGCGGCGCATGAAAATAAACGGCTTCTATGGTCACACCGCGTTTTGCGATCATATAAGCTGCCACCGGCGAATCGATGCCTCCCGACAAAAGCGCCATGGCTTTTCCGCCTGTACCTACAGGCATTCCGCACGCTCCCTTGACAGACTCTGAATAAAGGTATATCTTTTCCCTGATCTCGATATTGATCATCAACTCCGGCGCATGGACATCCACCTTCATGGCGGGATAAGCCTCCAGTACCGCCTCGCCCACAGATGCATTGATTCCCATGGAATCCAACGGAAAGTTCTTTCTTGCCCTTCTTGCATTTACCTTAAAAGTAAACTTCCGATCGCAGGATACCCTGTCCGGATAAACCTTACCAAGATACTCTACAACATCCGCGCGAAGTCCCTCCACTCCTTCATCTTCCAAAACAACAACCGGACAGATCGCCGTGATACCAAATACCTTGGTCAAGATATCCAGTGTCTCCTCATAATCATATTCCGATTCCGCCTCCACATGGATCCTGCCTCTTGTCTTATATACTTTAAATTCGCCTTCCGTCCTGCGCAATGCACAGGTGATCTGATGTACCAGCGCATCCTCAAAAAGATACCTGTTTTTTCCTTTGATCGCTATTTCCGCATATTTTATCAAAAAAGCCTGATGTCTCATAATCATAATCCTTAAATATTAAATCTATTCTCCCTGCAGGCGGTAAAACCTGTTTTTCGTTTCTGTATACTGCTGCTGGCTGATCGGCAGAATATCACCATTTTTCATCGTTGCCTGATAACGCTCTATCGTCTCTATCTCCGCCAGATTTACAATATAAGATCTGTGGAATCTGAAAAAGCGGTCTTCCGGAAGCAGTCTCTCCACGTCGGAAATCTTTCCATGGGAAACCAGCCGCCGATATTTTAAGACCAATTCCACATCCCGTCCGTTGCTTTCGATATACAGGATATCCCTGAAATTAATATTATAGACTTTCCCCTCGGAAGTAATCGACAGTCCTCCCTTATGCGCCCGCTTCCGGTAAGATTGAAGCAGCGCCTCGCGCAGCTTCTCTATATCAACCGGTTTCTGCAGATAACGCAACGCCTGCACCCGGTATCCTTCCAGTGCATATTCCGCCGTCGTAGAGATAAAGATAATATCCAGCTTGTCCCCCAGCTCACGAAGTTTTTCCGCAGCCTCGATCCCATTCATTCCGGTTGCCAGAATATCCGATAAAAGAACATCATAAGGAGACTTCGGTTTTGTCACCGCATTGATCATCGTCTCCATATCTTCAAATGTCTTTATCTCATGCGCGATCCCCTCTTCCTTCAGGATCTTTTCTGCCAGCATCGTATTCAACTTTAACGATGTCGCCTCATCATCACAGATAGCTACCCTAAACATATTATCCCCCTCGATTGTTGAGTTGATTATATCACAATAGTTAAAAATTGCCAAAAAAAATCTTTTTCAACATTTTGATCATCTCAGTATATTCCTCCAACATTTCCTCATGATGATCCCAGACAAAAGCAATATCTCCCCGTTTACCAGCCCGCTCCAAGGAATATGCCTTATCCGCAATATCATGCGCGCCGATATTCTTACAGGCGCCCTTAATGGAATGTGCCGTCACAGAATAATTCTCCAGATCCTCTTTCTCAAAGTACGTATTCAGTACATTGGCAAGATTGGAGGTGGCAAATGTCTGCAGCACTTCAAAGTATGCGCTCTGGCTGCCGGCACAATTATTGATCCCTGTCTCCGTATCAATTCCGTCCAACTGTTCCAGAATCATGTCAGGAGACATCTTATTCCAATCTTGCACCGCCTGCTTATTGGCGAGTTCTTCTATTTCCAGCAAAGAAGTTCCTATGGGAAATTGTTTATGCTTTGGCAGCCATTTGCACAGAACCTTCTGTAATTCTCCGATCTTAATAGGTTTTGGGATATAGTCGTTCATGCCCGCATCAATAAACTGCTGCTCCACCCCGTTGATTGCATTGGCTGTCAGGGCGACGATCGGTACCTTCCGTGCGTATTCTCCCGGCATCTGCCGGATGTTCTGCGTCGCTTCCACGCCGTCCATAAACGGCATCATATGATCCATAAAGATCAGATCATACGTGATCAGATGTTTTTTCACACGGTCGATGGCTTCTTCACCGCTTTCCGCCAGTGCAGCCTCAAAGCCAAACAGCTTCATCATCTCCCATGCGACCTGCCGATTGACTTTATTGTCATCCACGATCAGCACCTTTGCTGTGGGTGCAATAAAATCGATCTGAAAATCTTTGGTCGGCGTATAATAGATCGTATCTTCATCCCGTATAAAATTGCAAGGTGCCGGATCCCCAATCTTCTGCGGCAGTTCCACATAAAAAGTACTTCCCTGCTTTAAAACGGACTCTACCCTGATAATACCGCCCATGGCGTCTGTCAATTCCTTACAAATGGCAAGTCCCAGACCAGTACCTTCCACATTCCGGTTCTTTTTTGTATTGATCTGTCCAAATGCAGTAAACAGCTTAGTAAGGTCATCTTCCGAGATACCGATGCCCGTATCTTTTACGCTAATACATAAAACACCCAATTCTTCCCTCTGTACAGCAGATACATTGCCACCCCTCCAACTGATATTTAGCGTGACCGTTCCCTGATTGGTAAATTTCACGGCATTATTTAAAATATTGATCAGGATCTGCTTAATACGGATCTCGTCGCCAATCAGCTCTCTGGGAATATTTCTGTCTATATTGCACTCCAGCCGGATCAACTTGTCCTTCACCCGGAACTCTATGATCGTGATAACATCCTGAACCATACTGTTAAACTGGTACGGTTCTGACGCAATCCTCATCAATCCCGCTTCCACTTTGGAAAAATCCAGAATTTCATTGATGATGGAAAGAAGAGTTTCCGAAGAACGCTTGATCGTGGCAATATACTCTTTTTCTTTCCTGTCAAACCCTCTCTCTTCCAAAAGTTCCGCCATGCCATAAATAGCATTCATCGGCGTACGGATCTCATGAGACATATTCGCCAGAAAATTAGATTTCGCCTCAAGCGCTTCCCTCGCGATCTCGTTCTTTTCCTCCATCTCCTGCTGATACCGCTTTACGCTGTTGACAACAAAGAAGATCGTTACTCCGGCAAACGCGTACATCGTCAAAAAAGTAACATACAACTGACGGTCGGAAAATTCCTCAATGATCTTTGATTCGGAAAACACCATTAAGACAAGGATCGCTATGGTGATCCCAAAGTATTCCACGATCACCTGCGGTCTGATAAACAACGCCATAGTAATTCCCAGCGCCAGGAAGAAAAATGACAGCGTTCCCTGTGTATGCAGGGCATAACTCATATAATAAAATGTAGCAATGCCTGATATGTAGAGGCAGCGGATGACCACGCTTTCATTGTTGACCTTGAAAGAAAACAATGATACCAAAAGAACCGGCAGCAATCCAATCGCCACCATCCCAGCTGCCTCCCAGCCATATACGGATGCCCCGTATACGATCTGTAACAGAACAGTACATAAAAATTCAATGATTAAAATAATTATATTCGTGCGAAAAGGAAGCATATAACAACCTGCTCTTTCTTATAAGAAGCACATCGCTTCACATTGATCATCTTCTGGTATATCTTCGCAGCACCGGCAGCGTCTCCGCCAGCGTCTCCAAAGTTTCATCTATCTCTTCTTCCGTAGTATAAACAGAAAAGCTGAATCTGACTGCCGCATCCATATACTCCTGCTTCAAGCCAATCGCCTTCAGCGTCTGGGAATCCGTATGCTTATGGGCTGCGCAGGCGCTGCCTGCGGAAATATAGATCCCTCTTTCCGCCAGTTCATTTAACAATACCTGTGCGCGGACGCCCGGAAACGATACATTGACAATATGCGGCGCGCTGTCATAACCGGTATGCCCATTTATTTTTACCCTGTCGAACGCTTCAAGGCCTTTGACAAACCTTTCTTTCAGATGATATAACCGTTCCACATCCCGATCCAGATCCTGATAGATCAGCCGGACTGCTTCCGCCATGCCTGCGATCCCCGGTACATTTTCCGTCCCGGAACGCATACCGTTCTGCTGTCCGCCGCCCCAAAGGATCGGAGCGATCTTTACTCTTTCACTGACATATAAAAACCCGACCCCTTTCGGGCCGTGGATCTTATGCCCGCTGACGGACATCAGGTCAATGCCCATCTTCTTAGGATAAATTCTGAATTTTCCATATCCCTGTACTGCATCTACGTGAAATACAACTGAGGGCTTCATAGATTTTACAAGCGCCGCTGCTTCCGCCACCGGCTGTAGTGAACCGATTTCATTATTCGTATGCATAATGGAAACTAAAATCGTTTCCCTGCAGACCGCCTTTTTTAAATCATTTAAAGAGATCACTCCATACTGGTCTACCGGAAGATATGTGACCCGAAAGCCCTGTTCTTCCAGATATCTCATGGTCTGAAGGACCGCCGGATGCTCGATCTTCGTCGTGATCAGGTGATTGCCGAAACGACGGTTCGCCATCGCCGTACCGATCAATGCAAGATTGTCGCTTTCCGTTCCTCCTGAAGTAAAATAAATCTCCTTTGGTAAAACCTTAAGATTTCTCGCAATCGTTTCTTTCGCATTACGAAGGTATTTTTCCGCTTCCACGCCTTTGGTATGCATACTGGACGGGTTGCCATACTCTGATAAATACATCTTATCCATCAGGCTCACCACTTCATCCAGACATTTTGTGGTCGCGGAATTGTCTAAATAGATTTCCATATTTTTTTGTGCCTTAGATGGCATACTCTCCTATTCTTCCTAATATACTGTTATTATATGCCTTTCGTTTCCAGTTGGTACATCAGAATCGACAAGATCGTCAGACCCGCCGTCTCTGTGCGAAGAATCCTTCTGCCAAGGGATATGGGCGTAATGCCCGCCTCTTTTGCAAGCTCGATCTCACTCTCTTCAAAACCGCCTTCCGGGCCAATAAAAACCGCTATACTGACCGCATCTCCTTCCGACGAGGATACCGTATCCGCAGCAAAAGTAAGCCATTCACGCGTCGCATCCATCCCTCTGGAAAGTTCATAAGGTATCGCCTTCGCATCCATCCCTTTGGCATAAGCAACCGCCTCCTGCATGGTCATCAGATCATGGACGCGGGGAACAACCGCCCGCTTACTCTGCTTTGCCGCAGCCTCACTGACCGCCTGCCAGCGCGCGGCCTTACTCTTTGCCTTTTTATCATCCAGCTTTACCACTGCTCTCTTTGTAGCCACCGGAATAATTTCATACACACCAAGCTCTACCGCTTTCTGTATGACCAACTCCATCTTATCAGATTTCGGAAGTCCCTGAAAGAGGTAAATCCTTGCCGGCAGCTCTACACCATCTTCCTTGATAAACCGTATCTTACAAACCACCTCGTCATCCGTAAAATGATCGATCTGGCAGCGGTATTCCGTATCATCCATACCGTTGCCGACGGAAAGTTCCTCCCCCTCTTTCATGCGGAGAACCCTTCTGATATGACCCACATCTTCACCCGTGATCCTGATCTCATTCCCAACGATCTGGGAAGGTTCCACAAAAAAATGCTGCATATAGGCACTTCCATCCTTTCATCTGCGTTTTTCGGTGTGGACTTAGAACTTCTCTGCGAAGCAGCCTTTGCTGCGAGCAGTTAGAAGTCCTTCTCACACTGGTTTCCTTGCAGTGATGCAGACCCATTCCCCCTGATACGTTACCTCCAGAATTTCCAATCCTGCTCCTGTAACAGCTTCCCGCACTACATCCTCCTTATCATTGATGATGCCGGAAGTAATATAGACGCCGCCTGATTTTAGATGATGCACAATGACCGGCGTCAATGGCACAAGCACATCCGCCAAAATGTTTGTCACAACGATATCATAACAGTCATACCCGACTGCGTCCTGTATCTTCTGATCCGTTATAATATCGCCGATCAGAAGATGAAACTGCTCCTCTTTGATCCTATTATTCTTTTTATTATCCTCTACCGCATTGACGGCACAGGGATCCAAGTCTGTCCCAACCGCCTCTTTTGCGCCAAACATCAGGGAAAGGACCGACAGGATGCCGCTCCCCGTCCCCACATCAAGGATACGGGTCTGTGATGTGACAAATCTGCGAAGCTGCCTGATACAAAGCTGCGTCGTCTCATGCATGCCTGTACCAAACGCCGTCCCCGGATCGATATGCAGCACCATCCTGCCGCTGTCCGCCTCATCCATCTTTTCCCAGGAAGGAATCACCAGAATATCATCAATATAAAATTGATGAAAAAATTCCTTCCAGTTGTTGATCCAGTCCTTATCCTCCGTCTCCGATATGGCGATACTGCCATCCCCGATCTCCATATAAGTCCTGATATCGTCAAGTTCCTGCTTTACCTGTTCCACGATCGAAGCCAGCCTGTCCTGATGTTCTTTTTCGCTTTCGTTCTCCTCCTGCTCCAGGAAGAAGCTTAAATATGCAATGCCGTCATCTTCCGGAACATCCGGCATAATGTCCACAAACATCTGCTCCTTCTCTCTTGCTGTCAAGGGCACGCTGTCTTCTATCTGCGCCCCTTCCAGCCCGATATCATACAGTGCGGAAATAATAACGTCTTCCGCGTCTGCAATTGTTTTAATCCTTAACCTGCTCCATTTCATAGCTCATCTTCCTCATTATATACTTCCATATCCTACTTTTACTTTGTTTATATTTCAGGAAAATTTAATCTGTATAAATAAAATTATACTAGATAAATCAAATAAAAACAATTCCTTCTCGATGCAGGCTTGAATTTCCGAAAATCAAATACTTCTCAGCCTCCTCATCTCACATACCAGCTCCCGGTTGTCCCGGATTTTTCATCAAAGAATAAATAATAATTGCTTGCGAGATAATATACCTTGACCGCCTCTATGCTGCCATCTTCTTTTTCTTCAAATATTGTTAATACCGCATCATTGTGCCATGGACGCCATTTATTGCTGAACGCATATGATACGGCATACTGATACATCTTTCCGTCATATTCATATTCCCAAACATACTTGGTATCGTATATGATTCCACCAGCGTTCCAATTATGCGATTCTTTATCGGTGCAATTGCGGCTCAAATCCTCTAGGTCAACCGCTGACAGATAATCCCTATCATCCCCATCCCTGCTATATACTTCATTCGGGGTATAGCCTGTAATTTCCCGATTAATACCCACCTGCATCCAGTCGGAATCATTATAACACACCAGCACGGAATCTAGTAACAGATAATAGGTTCCTTCATATTCTAATACACTCTCAACACCAGTGACATCACGGCAATCTCCCCCGGCAGTTATATACCATCCATTATCATAGTCTATAACATCCATATCTATTATCACTCCGGTTCCATATGCCGTTCTCGATATACATTCATCTTCCCCATCCGAATCAATATCTACTGCCCATAATGATACTATGATCCCACCGTAATAGCTTAGCTCTTCTAGTTCCACTATTTCATCATATAGTTCCGTATATCGTTCCGTTCCTTCGGCAATTACCTCATAATCAGCCTGATACGCCTCCCATGCATCGTCCCCCTCTTTGATGTTATCATATCGGTATACCAGAAGCTGCTGCAGTTCTTCAGGAAATCTTTCATCATAATCACCTACGATGACTTCTCTGGGAACCTCAAAACTATACAGTGGCAGATCTGCAAATACCTCACTATACTGTTCACTGTCCTCCCAGAACGGCTTACATGAAGTATACCGGGAGTCTGATGTTACGTAACTTTCCTCTTCATCTCCTTGATCTGTCGTCACTTCCCCGACTGCGGCCCCCTCCGTCTCCGATATATCATCTCCACTTACCGTTTCTTCCCCGCTTACCGTCATCATGTCCTCCGTTGCCCCATCCGGATCGTCAGCCACCCCAGTCCCGCAACCGGATAATAATATGATCATGCCAGCCGCCAGAAACCATCGGTTCATTCTTTTACCTTTTTCTATTTTATTTCCTGTTTTTTCTCTTTTGATCATATCTTCCCTTCTCCTCGTTATCCTTCTTTTCTTCCAATATTGTTAATTCTGTCACATCTGACATTGCACATTTCCAATAGTTTAATGATAAATCATCCATGGGAGGATTGCAAGGAAAATACTGCTTGACTTCCCGAAAATAAAAGTGTATGATATGCTAAACCGTAAAAGAAGAGCAAGTAGGTTTCATCCCTTTTTTACAGAGAGCCGCAGATGGTGGAATTGCAGCAAATACATGGAACTGAATGGACTTCTGGAAACAAGCGGCAAGGATTTATGAGTGGGCGTACCATAACGATACGCCAAGCCGGGTGGCACCGCAGGAGTAATGTGAAAAGAATTTCTTCGCAATGATTACCTCCTGTCCCAGCAGATATACTATCTGGGACAGGAGGTTTTTGTAACTGTCCCGAAAACCATGAACGCGGAGACAAGGTTTTGTGCTGCGCCAAGACCTGAGCCATCGGCTGCTCCCCCAAAAACAGTCGCAGTATGGAGGTAAAAAAATGTCAGAAAAGAAAATCCCTTACAAAATCTATCTTGAGGAACAGGAGATGCCTACGGCATGGTATAACCTGCGCGCGGACATGAAAAACAAACCTGCGCCGCTCCTGAACCCCGGCACACATCAGCCCATGACTGCTGAAGAACTTGGAGGCGTCTTCTGTGAAGAGCTTGTTAAGCAGGAATTGGATAACGACACGGCTTATTTTGATATACCGGAAGATATCAGAAACTTTTATAAAATGTACCGCCCATCACCTTTGGTACGGGCATATTGTCTTGAAGAAAAGCTGAAAACGCCTGCAAAGATCTACTACAAATTCGAAGGTAACAATACAAGCGGCAGCCATAAACTCAATTCCGCTATTGCGCAGGCATATTATGCTAAGAAGCAGGGACTGAAGGGCGTAACGACAGAAACAGGCGCCGGACAGTGGGGTACAGCCCTTTCTATGGCATGTTCTTATTTAGGGCTTGACTGCAAGGTGTATATGGTAAAATGTTCCTATGAACAGAAGCCTTTCCGCCGTGAAGTTATGCGTACCTATGGCGCTTCCGTAACACCCTCCCCTTCTATGGAGACGGAGGTCGGCAAAAAGATCCTTGCCGAACATCCCGGTACCACCGGAAGTCTCGGCTGCGCTATCTCCGAAGCTGTGGAGAAAGCCGTAACAAACGAAGGCTATCGGTACGTTCTGGGAAGCGTGCTCAATCAGGTACTGCTTCATCAGTCAGTCATTGGTCTGGAAACCAAAACTGCCTTTGATAAATATGACATTAAACCGGACGTGATCATCGGCTGCGCCGGCGGCGGTTCCAATCTGGGCGGTCTGATTGCTCCTTTTATGGGCGAAAAACTTCGCGGGGAAGCGGATTATAGGTTTATCGCCGTAGAACCGGCTTCCTGTCCCAGCTTAACCCGCGGCACATATGCTTATGATTTCTGCGATACGGGTATGGTTTGCCCGCTTGCAAAGATGTACACCCTTGGCAGCGATTTCATTCCTTCCGCCAACCATGCAGGCGGTCTGCGCTATCACGGCATGAGCTCCATTTTGTCCCAGCTCTATGACGACGGACTGATGGAAGCTGTTTCCGTAAAACAGACTGATGTATTTGAGGCAGCAGAGTATTTTGCAAGGGTAGAGGGAATCCTGCCCGCGCCCGAGAGCTCCCATGCTATCCGCGCAGCAATCGACGAAGCTGTAAAATGCAGGGAAACCGGTGAAGCGAAGACCATTTTGTTCGGTCTTACAGGTACGGGTTATTTTGACATGGTTGCATACGAGAAATTCCATGATGGTCAGATGGACGACTATATTCCTACGGATGAGGATCTGGCGAAATACAGGGAAATGCTTCCGAAAATTGATTAAGGAATCTGCTTTCAAATGCCCCCTGCATAGCAGGGGGCATTTCAGACTGTAGACAAAGTCC
>DLOP01000162.1:9923-12399 GCA_002478505.1 Lachnospiraceae bacterium UBA7481 | reverse complement strand
TTGACTAAATAGGGAGGATAATCACAATGAATGAAAAGCTGCATTTTGAGGTCATTCCGGAATCTTTGAAAGAAATGGGAACTATTTTGTCCGGAGTAGTCGGCAAATATCAAGAAAAACCGGTAGTATTTATGTATGAGTCATCAGCTCAGGATATTATAATTCCGGAAAGTTTAGAACCAATTTATCCTGCTATTGAAGAAGCAGTTGTTCGATATCTCCGTCAAACCGGGCGCAAATGAAGAGCGAAGAAGGAGGGAGCATCGAGGCGTGAGTAAGCAGATTCGGAAAATTGCATATACAATGCTTGCCGTACTGTTTTGGCTGCTTGTGTGGGAATGCCTTGCAAGAAAGGTTAATGAGGTGATTTTTCTTCCGTCGCCTGCGCAGGTGTTTAAGGAATTTGTGCGGCTGCCGAAGGAGACGAGTTTTTATACGATTCTCCGGGGTTCTGTCAAGCGGATTGGTATGGGTTTTTTTGCCGGTATGCTTGCAGGAATTGTGTGCACGGCAGTGGCAGCGCTTGCCGAATGGCTCAAAGCCCTGCTTGCCATACCGATGCGTTTGATGAAGACCGTACCGGTTGCTTCCTTTGTTATTTTACTGCTTTTGTGGGTTGACCCGCAGAAGCTGACGGCGGTGATTGCTTTCTTTCTGGTTGTTCCGGTATTCTATGAGAATCTTACGCAAGGGCTGTCGGAATTGGACGGAAAGATGAAGGAAGCGGCTAAGGTGTACGGCTGGAAATTCTCTGAGCGGCTGCGGTATCTGCTTCTTCCCGGGGAGACGCCCTATTTTAAGGCAGCGTCGGCTTCGGCGCTTGGCATGTGCTTTAAGGCCGGAGTGGCAGCAGAGGTCATCGGACACGCGAAGGATTCCATCGGTGTGCAATTATATAATGCCAAGCTTTGGCTGGATACCCCGCTTCTTTTTGCCTGGACGTTGTGGCTTTTGATTGTCAGTGTCGCATTTGCCAAGGCGATTATGCTGTTGGTTTACGGTGCGGAGCTTCTGCTTTTCGGAAGAGCCGGAATTACCGGGGACGGCGTCGCAGGGAACCGGACGGCGAAGCAGGGCGACGCAAAGAAGACCGGTTTGAAAAAGGGCGATACAGAGGAAAATAGCAGCCAACCGATGATTCCGCGCACCGGAGTGCCTGTGGGAACGATGGTTGCGTCTTTTTCCGGCGTGACGAAATCATACCGGAAGCAAATGCTTGTGAATCACATATCGGCCGAGCTGCACACCGGCTCGCTGACGATTCTTTCGGGGCCGTCCGGCTGCGGTAAGACGACGCTACTGAGGCTTCTTCTTGGGATAACTGCTCCTGATGAAGGAAGCATCTGCCGGATGTCTGAGGAAGAATGGTGCGCGGCAACAGGTCTGCCTTCCGGGGAAATGCCTCGCGAACGTGCCGGTGTGTGCTTTCAGGAGGATCGGCTTTGCTCCTGGGCTCCGGCATGGAAAAATGTTCAACTCGGCGGGTGCAAACTGCCAAAAGAGGAGATTTGCAGACATCTTACCTTGTGTGGAATTGCGGATTGCGTGTCGCAGCCGGTTCGGGAGTTCTCCGGCGGTATGAAACGACGGGTTGCAGTAATGCGGGCGCTGCTCAGTTCTTCACCCATTTGCATCCTGGACGAGCCGTTTCATGGACTGGACGATCGACGCAAGCAGTATTTGATGGAACGGATTGCTGATAGAGCAGAAGATGCAGCAGTTGTAATTGTGACGCATAATACGTCAGAAATAGAGTATTTTCAAAAGAATATCGAGAATGTACATGTGATTCCGTTTGAGGCACCCATGCAGAAAGAAAACAAATAAGCGAAATATTCAGATAAAAAAGGGGGATTTGACAAATCCTCCTTTTTATACGCATGAATTGTCTGAAAATATATACAATTCAAAGAAGATATAAAAATATTTATATAAACAGATAAAAAGTATTTGACAATATGCCCGCCCGGTGGTATAGTAAAGACAACAAAAACAAAGACAAACGGAAATCAATAAAGACGCCGCACAGGATGAGCGGTGAATTCGCAGAAAGGCAGGTACGGTCCGATGGAGAGATAACATTTTCCCAGACCAAATCAAAAAAGGAAGGTACGGTCCAATGAAAACCTAGATTTTTCACCGGAAACCATATCGAAGAAAAGGAAGGTACAGTCCAATGGGACATTAGCATCTAACAGCCACTAAATTAAGGGAAGGTATAGTCCGATGTACAATTAAAAATAGATTTGATATTGAATTTATGAAAGGCAGGTACGGTCCAAAGGAGACTTAAGACGCAACACTTCAAAAAACAGACTGTTGAAAGGTAGGTATAGACCACCGGAAACATAATAATTTTATAGATAGAGATCAAGGGGCAATCAAACGGTTGTCCCTTTTTTGTTGCATGGGAAACTCCTTTGAATTCCCCATGGAACAAAAAAGCTCCGCTACAAAAGTGTCCCGATGTGGCATA
>DLOP01000162.1:0-9867 GCA_002478505.1 Lachnospiraceae bacterium UBA7481 | reverse complement strand
GAGTTTCGCGAGCGAAACTCTTTTTTTGTTGCCCTGTAGTTAATAAAAAACTGAAAAACACCTATTTTTTGGGATGCATTTTGTGCGAAAATATGGTAGAATCTGAATAAAGGCAAATTCGTACATAAGCGGCGGCGGATTATTTTGGAACCATTTTGAGAAAATAAATTCACACAGTTTGAAAGGAGAACAAAAAATGGGACTTATTTCAGCAGCACTTGGCTCCGTAGGCGGAGTAATGGCAGATCAGTGGTTAGAGTATTTCTACTGTGAGTCACTTGACAAGGACATTATCGCAGCAAAGGGCGAGAAACGTATCAGCGGACGTTCTTCCAATAAGAAGGGCAGCGATAACGTTATTTCCAACGGTTCTATCATCGCTGTAGCAGATGGACAGTGTATGATTATCGTTGATCAGGGTAAGGTTGCAGATATCTGTGCAGAGCCTGGTGAATTCAAGTATGATGCTTCCAGCGAGCCTTCCCTTTTCTGCGGCTCCCTTGGTAAGAACATTATTGAGACTTTTAAGAATATCGGTAAGCGTTTTGCCTTCGGCGGCGAGCCTCCGAAAGACCAGAGAGTTTACTACTTCAATACGAAGGAATTGATTGGTAACAAGTATGGTACTCCGAATCCGATTCCGTTCCATATGTATGACTCCCGCAGTAACCTTGATTTGGATATCTCCATCCGTTGCTTCGGTGAGTACAGCTATAAGATTGTCGACCCGATTCTTTTCTATACGAATGTATGCGGCAATGTTAGCTATGAATATAACCGTGCAGAGCTTGACGGCCAGTTGAAGACCGAGCTTTTGACAGCACTTCAGCCTGCATTTGCAAAGGTTGCAGGCGACGGTCTCCGTTATTCCTCTCTTCCGGCTCACACCATGGAGATTGCAGATGCTTTGAATGAGATTCTCTCGAATAAGTGGCGTGACACCAGAGGTATTGAGGTTGTTAACTTTGGTATTTCCTCTGTTAAGGCAACCGATGAAGATGAGGCAATGATCAAAGAGTTCCAGAGAAATGCAGCTCTTCGTGATCCCAATGCAGCAGCCGCTCATCTTGCCGGTGCTACCGCAGCTGCTATGCAGAATGCAGCAAGCAATCCGGGCGGCGCAATGAATGGTTTCGTCGGTATGAACATGGCAGGCGGAGTAGGCGGTATGAATATGTCCAATCTCTTCGCGATGGGCGCTCAGCAGCAGGCAGCGGCTCCTTAACAACCTCAATACCTCTGGNNCCCGCACCCGCAGCGCAGGCAGCAAATAGCTGGACCTGTACATGCGGCGCTGTAGCAAACGGTAAATTCTGCCCTGAGTGTGGTGCGAAGAAGCCCGAGGCTCCTGCAGCAGAAGGCTGGACCTGCTCCTGCGGTACGGTAAATAAGGGAAAATTCTGTGCAGAGTGCGGGGCTAAGAAGCCTGCCGGAGTTCCTCAGTACAAGTGCGATAAGTGCGGTTGGGAGCCGGAAGATCCTGCCAATCCTCCGAAGTTCTGTCCTGAGTGCGGCGATCCCTTCGGCGATGAGGATATTGTAAAGTAATGCAATTCGTATAATACTTGCATTTTTTCAATGATTATTGTATAGTATAAGTAATAATTGGGGTATGCATTTGCGGATGCATACTTGAGAGAGTCGGAGCAATCCGGCTCTCTTGCGTTATAAAGATATTATGTTCGCAGAGTTGGCAGAGGAAGATTTGGGAAGTGCTGCGGGATAACCAATGATTATATCCTTCTGGCCTTTCTCGCAAAAAAATCTTGCAAATTATTAGAAATTATTTTGGTCTGAATAACCGACAAGCCCTGAGATTTGCTCCAAAGAGCATTTCTGAGGGCTTGCTTTATTCTCTGCACACCCGTGCAGATACGATTACTTGTCCTGGCGGCAGGCTCCGGACATTGCGCAGTCCGCACAGCTGCACCCGCAGGAGGATTTGCCCTTTTTCTTGTTTTTAACCATAACAAGGATAATTGCGAAAACAATTGCAAGCAGAACCAGTGCAGCAAAAATTGTTCCGATTGCGGGTAAACAAGCCTCCAACCTGGTTTACAAGCAATGCGATAACGTAAGCGAAGCCGCACTGGTACAGGATTGCGAACCAGGTCCACTTAGCATTGTTCATCTCACGCTTGATTGCACCGATTGCCGCGAAGCAAGGTGCGCAGAGAAGGTTAAATGCTAAGAAGGAGTAGCCGGAAACCGGGCTGAATGCGTCAGCCAGAGACTGATAAACGGTTCCCTCGCCTGCACCATAAAGGATACCCATGGTACCTACGATATTTTCCTTTGCAACAAGTCCGGTGATGGATGCAACGGCTGCCTGCCAGTTGCCCCAACCAAGAGGGGAGAACATCCATGCGATGGCGCCGCCGATTGTCGCAAGGATTGACATATCAAGCTCTTCTTCCCCGAGCATACGGAAGCCATCTTCGGTAAATCCGAAGAATGAGGCAAACCAAACGAGAATGGTGGAAAGAAGGATGATGGTTCCCGCCTTCTTAATAAAACTCCAGCCGCGCTCCCACATAGAACGAAGAACGTTCTTTAAGGTGGGCAGATGATATGCGGGAAGCTCCATAACGAACGGGGCAGGATCGCCTGCGAACATCTTGGTTTTCTTAAGCATGATACCGGATACAATGATGGAAGCCATACCAATAAAATATGCGGAGGTTGCAACCCATGCGCTTCCGCCAAAGATTGCACCGGCAATCATGGAGATGAACGGCACCTTTGCACCACAAGGAATAAAGGTTGTTGTGATAATCGTCATACGGCGGTCACGCTCATTTTCGATTGTACGCGACGCCATAATACCGGGCACACCACAGCCGGTACCAATCAGCATAGGAATAAAGCTTTTGCCGGAAAGACCGAATTTGCGGAAGATTCGGTCAAGAACGAAAGCAATACGCGCCATGTAACCGCATGCCTCCAGGAAAGCAAGCATCAGGAACAATACAAGCATCTGCGGAACAAAGCCGAGAACGGCGCCGACACCGGCAACAATTCCATCGAGAATCAGACCGCGAATAACAGCACCGGCGCCGTCTTCCGATACGTTAAGTGCATTTAAGAGGTTCTCTACAAGAACGGGAACGCCCGGTACCCATACACCGTAGTCGGCAGGATCGGGTTCGCCGCCCATCTCTTCCAGAGTCTTGACAGCAGCTGCATAGTCATCCTGCGTTGCGGTTTCGGTTTCAATTGCGAGAGTTTCTCCGTCTTCGATTTCGTATTCAAAATCGCCGGTAGGAGCGGAGCCGTTTTCTTCTATGTAGGCATTGTAGCCGTCTACGATCAAGGAAGCGTCACCGTAGCGCTTGGCGTCATCTTCATAGGAAGAAGCTATGCCAAACAAATGCCAGCCGTCACCGAACAGTCCGTCATTTGCCCAGTCGGTAGCGGAGGAACCGACGCCAACCATTGCAATCCAGTATACAAGGAACATGATTGCGGCGAAAATCGGAAGCCCCAGCCAACGGTTGGTTACGATTTTATCAATCTTATCGGAGGAGGTCAAACCGCCGACATTCTTTTTCTTATAGCAGAATTTGGTTACGGAAGCGATATATATGTAGCGCTCATTGGCAATAATAGATTCTGCATCATCGTCCAGCTCTTTTTCCGCACGCTGAATATCCCCTTCGATGTGAGACAGAATGTCTGCGGGGATGTTCAGCTTCTCCAGAACTTTTTCATCGTGTTCAAAAATCTTAATGGCATACCAGCGCTGCTGCTCCTCCGGGAGGTCATGAACGGCAGCCTCCTCGATATGTGCCAGGGCATGTTCAACACTGCCCGAGAAGGTGTGCGTCGGTACCGTTTTGGTACTTTTGGCTGCATCAACAGCGGCTTTGGCAGCCTCCATGATACCGGTTTCTTTTAATGCGGAAATCCCGATGATTTTGCAGCCAAGCCGACGGGAAAGCTCAGCGATATCTATCTTGTCGCCATTTTTCTTTACGACGTCCATCATATTGATGGCGATGACAACCGGAATTCCCAACTCAATCAATTGCGTGGTGAGGTACAGGTTTCTTTCCAGGTTGGTACCGTCAATAATATTGAGGATTGCGTCCGGACGTTCCCCGATCAAATAATTTCTTGCGACAACCTCCTCCGGAGTGTAGGGAGAAAGGGAGTAAATACCCGGAAGATCCGTGATGGTGACGTCCGTATGCTTTTTCAGCGTACCTTCCTTTTTCTCTACCGTTACGCCCGGCCAGTTGCCTACGAACTGGTTGGAACCGGTGAGAGCATTGAATAACGTGGTTTTACCACAGTTTGGATTACCCGCAAGGGCGATTCTGATATTCATGTGTTATTCCTTTCTTCTGCGGTTAGCCAAAGGTAACCGCAGCATAAAATAAAATGCTACTCGACTTCAATCATTTCGGCGTCCGCTCTTCTAAGAGAAAGCTCATAGCCGCGAACAGTAAGCTCGATGGGGTCGCCCAGGGGCGCTTCTTTACGAACATAGACGTCAACGCCTTTGGTAATGCCCATGTCCATAATCCGGCGCTTAACAGCGCCTTCACCGTGAAGCTTCACAACTTTTACGGTTTTTCCGACTTGTACCTGCTTTAATGTTTTCATTTCATTCCATCCTTTCCTTTACGATAATAAGGGCGCAGTAACGGTTTCATACCATGATTTTTCGGGCAAGTTCCTTGCTGATGGCAACTCGCGACTCTTTTACATTGACAATCACGTTTCCTCCGAGAGAGGTAATGATGGTGACATTCCCTCCAACGACAAATCCTAAGTCTTTCAGATGTTGTTTTACTTCCGCATCTCCGCCAATCTTTTTTACGGTGTTTTCTTCTCCGACGTTTGCCAAAGCTAATGGCATCATATCGACTCCTCCCTTAATGAGTTAACGCAGGTTAACTCGCGATGATAATGAATGGTTGGCAGTTACTCCCTGCTAACCCTCGACCTGTATTATAGTTACCCTACGGTAACTTGTCAAGAGGTTTTTTACAGAAATTACTATAAAATTTATGGCTTTGCCGGTTAACCTTGATTTAATACAAATGCTGTAATATAATATTTTTTAAGGAAGCAAAGGGGGACAAACTTATGTCGATGCGGGAATCGGGAGAAATGTATCTGGAAACAATTCTGGTACTTTCCAAAAAGAATAATACCGTCAGGGCAATTGATATTGTCGAATATATGGGCTTTTCAAAACCGGCTGTCAGTCGGGCAATGAGTAAACTGAGGGATGCAAAGATGATCCTTACGGATAAGGATGGGTATATTGCCCTAACCGGTACGGGAAGAGAAATTGCCGAGAAGATATACGAGAGGCACACGTTACTGACAAAGTGGCTCATGCAGCTGGGGGTCGATGAGGAGACGGCCTCTGCGGACGCGTGCAGAATGGAGCATGTAATCAGCGACGAGACTTTTGCAGCAATAAAAAAAACATGCAAGATATAATTAACTCAGCGAAGCAGATAGGGGATGTGAAAATTTTAGGAGGCGTAATGATTTTTCCGAAGAAAATCAGAGATTATGTAAAAGATTCTTTATATACTATAAATGAAGTGGGTATGTCAGAATCACATGTATATGTATTTGACAAATATGTACTAAAGGTGCAGCCTGCTACACCTGAGACAGACAATGAATATGAAGTGCTCAAATGGCTTAATGGAAGATGTCCGACTCCAACTATTTTGGAGTATATAAAAGAAGATGGAATAGCATTCACTTTGATGACAAAGGCTGCCGGTAAAATGCTTTGTGATAATGAATACATGAGCAATCCTCAGAAGTTGGTCACATTAATTGCATCGGGACTTAAAATGTTATGGGATGTAGACTTAAAAGAATGCAATTGCAATTATAGCCGGTTGGATGAGAGATTAAAGGTTGCTAGAGAAAATGTCGAAAAGGGTAAGGTTGATCCTAATAAAGTTGAACCTGAAACTTTTGGAGCAAATGGTTTTGCTAATCCGGAGGAGCTTATTACCTGGCTTGAAAATAATCGTCCTGAGGAGGATCTGGTTCTAAGTCATGGTGATTTCTGTCTTCCTAATATTTTCTCTGACGGGGAGACAATCACAGCCTTTATTGATAATGGGAAAATGGGACCGGCAGATAGATGGCAAGATATTGCGATAGTATTAAGGAGTCTTCGAGATAATTTTAATGGAGAATACAGAGACGGAGTACCTTATGAGGGCTATGAACCCGATATGCTTCTTAAGGAACTAGGCATTGAACTGGATGAGGAAAAGAACAAGTATTATTTTTTGTTAGATGAGTTGTTTTGATAATTATGAAGATGATTATATAAAGGCATGAGGTAATTAAGACGGTAAAATGATATTGGAGGATGAAAATGCTTTTAATTATTCATTCCCCAACCACATTTCCGCCGACAGAGTGTTGGATATGTGATCCATGTTTCTTTACAAAGGCTGCAAAATCATTTATCTGGCCTATGCCAATATAAAGGGTCGCATACGCGCTTTCTTTCAAGTGCTTCTTTTTCGAGGGCGTTAAATACTCTCCGCGCATACTCTTTCCATCCTTGTCCAAAAAAGAAAATTCTCCCTTAAAGGCGGCAATATAGGCGATATCACTTAAATTCCATTTTTTATATCCCGGCAGCGTTCCGGAGTCCAAACGGTACAATAATTCCCCCTTTTCCGTGACATAGGCAGACCCAAATGTCTCCTTGGAGGGATATCGCTCCTCTATGTCCCTGATAAATTTTTTACCGGTATTCTTATCCATCATTATAGCGACAGTCAAAATAACAATAAATCCTACAATTAAAGCAATTCCTGCGGGCGGCATATTTTTTCCTCCATAGTTCTTTCATATTTTCTTTGTTGCTGATATGTACTAAACAGTTCAATTATACTATGCAGATTCTATAAAGCAATAGTTTTATAGAAAAATTATCCTCCGTCATAGTTTGTCTGCCTCAAATCTTCCATGTTCTTAAACTCTTCGTATTGCCGGTTCCCAATTCGCTTTTATGTTCCTTGGATTTATAAAATTCGCTGAGCCACAACCACAGTATAGTTTTCTGTGTCGTAGGTGACTCCAATCTCCGTAAAGCTGTTCTTATGCCAAAAATGCTTTGCCTGTGGATTGCCCTTTACCCAGCCAAGGCGAACACCCGAAAGCCCGATTTTTTTCAGATAAGAACACAGATCCTCGATGATTCTGCTGCCGATTCCGGTGTTTTGAACAGTCGCCTCTGTCATAAAGAAACCTATAAACGCTGTCTTTTCATCCGGATATGCCATGATGAAGTCCATCACGGCAATCAGTTTCTCTCCATCAAAGTAGCCCAGATAATACTTATCATCGGCGCCCTTGTTCGGAGGCAGTGCGCGCATATCATCAATAATACTCTGTTCTGTCACAATCGGTGGACAATATTGATAGTACAAGCTGTTTTGGCTGCACAGGGCATAGATATCTGCCAGATCGGTTTTCTCCATTCGTCGCACAATATAGCGCTCAGAAAAATTTGATATATCTATTTTCATATTTCCTCACAAATGCCGATATGTTGAAGTGTTCGACACCGATATATGTATTATAAATAATCTTGACAAGCCTTTATATAGCCTCCTAATGTGTTTGGCAGACCATGTCTCTTTATAACATCGGAACAATATTTTTTGTATAAGGATTTTAGCCCTTTACTATACGAATTATCCTGTTTCTGTGCATAATACGCATATGCCTGAAGCAAAATGATGTCAAATGTTATAATATCAATATCCTTCAAGTCATCCAGTTCCCTGGCAACATTATCTACCATTATTTCTTTTGAACAAAAATAATTCATATTATGATATGCCGCATATGCCAAACTATATACTTCACCTCTATCTTTTGAATTACCACGCTTATAATTCACTAATTCATGTTTTGAAATATTGTTAAAGATTGTTGTATATTTCGGATCTTTTCCGTATAATCCGTTCTCTTTTACAATAGTTACATTTTTTCCAACATAACTATCCACAAAACATTTAGACTCATCATCCAGCTCTTTATATACCTCCTCGTGAATATAGATATCTGTAAAGCTCTCAAATAAAGGTTTTATATATAATTGTTTCATATTTTCAAATGAACAATTTTTGTCTGATATACGATCTTGTATACCAACCATAAATATATTAGCATCAAACAAAATTGGTTTATTCAGCAAATCATGAAGTGCCGTTTTGCTCAGCGGAGTTATCATATACAATCACCCCCGCTTTTTATTTATTATTGAAAACAATTCTGCATCGTCACTGTCATCACTATCTTCATCATTATTATTTATAAAATCTTCAATCAATTTTATATCTAAATTCAGTTTTTCCGCATCCGTCATTATCTCCTCTATGGATGCATTACCGGTGCTATATGCTTTTTCCATATCCTGATATGTTTCACTGTATGGAAGAACATAACTGTTTTCAAAGTGATACAGTTCATTTACACGTTTTTCAAATATCTTAATCTCTTGCAGTAATTTTTTTATAAAATCATAGTTTTTAATATATTTATCGATATCGTCAATATAGTTTTCTTCAAACAATCTATATATTACAGCCTTCAAAGGCATCTGATACTTTACGGTCAGGAAAATAATCAATGATGCAAACATATTAAAATTGGCTTGCTTTATATCTTTAATCTCAAAAGCATAACAACAATCCTGCATCTCATGGGATAAAGCATCTTCCGGCAATAAGATTTCTGCCGCAAATCTGCTTGCTCTTTTTTCATTTACATCTTTCAGAGCACTAAAATCACAAATATATGGTATTTGTTTGGTTTTTTGATAATCTTTTACATAATGATAGTATTCATGAGCAGCTATAAAAATCTGATTAACCAATGGCTTATTACTATTGAGAATGATATATGCTCTTTCCTTACCGGCGGTTGGAATATATAACATACCATCAATCTTTTCAGAATCAAATGCAACCAGCTCAAAACGGATATTGCTGCTTTGCTTTTTTATCCAACTAAATATATCTGTTCCAATAGGCGCCAAAGCATAATCCACTCTTTTTTCCCGAACCAACCTCTTTATATCAATCAGCTCATCTCTGGAAAGCGATACCGTATTAAAATCATATTCAGTTTGATAATATTGTTCAAACAGCTCATTATTATCAATCGATGACATAACTACCTCTCTTAGCAAGTAACTCATATTTTTCTTTAATTCTTATTCGCTCAGCCATTGCCTCAATTTTAATTTTATCGGCTTCTTCCAGACTGCCCATCAAGTACACTAATGCATCTTGTGTTGACTCTTCAAAATAATCTTCTGTACTTTTTCCGGACATACTACACAAACAACTTAACAAATCTATTGTTGGAATTTGTTTGCCATTTTCAAGTAAAGACAAAGTCGGTCTTTTGATACCTAATTTCTTTGCAAAAGTATCTTGTGATTCTTTTCCTCTTAACAAAATTAAATCTTCGCAAAATTTGTCTGCTTTGAACTCCTTCATAACATACCTCCTAAAAACGCACGTTAATTATATTAACAAATCAAGACTTAATTGTCAATGAAGTTGTTATCATCTTTAACATTATTGTACTATACATTGTGCGCACTTGACAATATTTTTAACATATTTTTTGATTGAATAATTCATATTTTTTGCTATAAACGTTCGCTTTATGCTATTTGTACTGCTCATAATTGATTTATAGAGGGTGACATTCCCTTCAACAACGACAACCCCTAAGTCTGCCGGATGCTATCCCCACTAACATGTTGACAAATCAACATTACGGCGGTATAATAACGCGGATGCAAAAGTTGTTTTGTCAACAAACAGAAAGTCCAGCGGTGATATGTCA
>DLOP01000077.1:10145-14145 GCA_002478505.1 Lachnospiraceae bacterium UBA7481 | reverse complement strand
ATTTTTTCCTTGCTCTTATCAAGATATCCGGGGCCGTGAGATGTGATTGTAGATACTACCTTGGTATCCATATCAAGTACACCGCCTGCCTCACGTTCTTTTTTGGAAAGATCCATTACCATTGCCCATAAGTCTTTGGTTGCTTGAGTCGGTCCGCTTAAGAAGGAATCGTCTCCGTCATACGGAGTGTAGTTTTTCTGGATGAAGTCGCGTACATTGACTTCAGACTGCCATTTTCCGGCTGTAAAGCCTTCCCATTCGGGTTTCATTGCTGTGCTCATTAAAATGCCTCCTATTTATATATTTTTTTAACGGTTTTCCACCGCTATATGCTATGGTCTAATTATAGCGAGAAATCGGGTGGATAGTCAATAATCCGTTTGCATTTTTTTGTATACAATTTGTTAATTTTTTGCGAACAGAGTTAAAAATAGTCGTATTTCTTCCGCTTTAAAACTAAAAAGATCAGCGAAAGAAAAAATGAAAAAATTTCCGCCGTTACATCGGCCCACCAAATGCCGTCTAACTGAAGGATTAACGGAAGGAGCAGTACGGCGGAAAGCTTGAAGATAAACGTTCTCAAAAAGGAGATGGCTGCCGAAATACCGCCGTTATTCAGCGCCGTAAAAAAGGAGGACGCGAATACATTAAAACCGACGATAAAAAACGCAAGCGACGAGATACGCAGCGCACGTATGGTCATGGAAAGAAGACCTGCGTCATAGCCTACGAAAATAAAGGAAAGAGGTCTTGCAAGCAGTTCTGCGACCAAAACCATTCCGCAGCCAATCAGTCCCATCAGGAGGATGCTTTTACGAAGCAGGTTTTTCAGTTCCGGATGATTGCCTGCACCGTAATGGTAGCTGATGGTCGGCGCGCTTCCGATAGAATAGCCGATAAAGATCGCTATATAAAAAAACTGGATATACATCAGTACGCCGTAAGAAGCGACTCCGTCTTGACCGGCATATTTCAGAAGTTGAAAGTTATAAAGCATTCCGATGATAGAGGCGGTCACGTTGGATACCATTTCAGAAGAACCGTTGGCACAGGCTTTCAGGATGGGAACGATTTCTGGTTTTGTACTTTTCAAAGAAAGCAGGCTGCTGTTTGGACGCAGGAAGTAAATCAGCGGGAGGACACCGCCAACGCACTGGCTGAGTCCCGTGGCAATCGCCGCGCCTGCGACGCCCCATTTTAAGAAAGCAACGAACAGGGCGTCTAAAAGCATATTTGTAATGCCCGCCGCCACCGTGGCAGCAAGTCCGAGATTCGGCTTTTCCGCTGTGATCAGAAAACTTTGGAAAGCATTCTGCAGCATAAATGAAGTACAAAATAGCATGGTAATGCTGCCGTAAATGACACAGTCCGGAAGAATAAGTTCATCAGCGCCCAAAAAGACCGCTATCGGAGAAATTACAATAACGCCAATCAAGGAAATAATGGTTCCGACCACTACGGTAGTCTGGATGATCATGGCAAAGTAACGGTTCGCTTTTTCCGGCTGCTGTTCGCCCAATGTTTTTGCCACTAAAGCGCTGCCACCGGTTCCAAGCATAAAGCCTACACCGCCGAAGATCATGATAAACGGCATGATCAGGTTGATTGCCGTAAAGGCATGCTTGCCGACACAGTTGGAGACAAATAAACCATCTACTACGCCATAGATGGAGGTAAATACCATCATGATAATGGATGGAAATACAAATCTTAAAAGCTTTTTATATGTAAAATGATCAGATAGGCTGATATTCATCACGCTCTTTCTCGGAAGCAATTATTTCCCCCCCCTGGATGTTGTAAATTCAAGAAAATCTTTTAGCGTAATACAATGGTATAGTACGCTAGTATAATGGAGTTCCATAACATTGTCAATAAGTCCGGTTGCCTGTTTTTTAAGATGGTGTTATAATATCCATATAAGCAATATAGAATAAAATAGTAGTCCTCGGAAAAGATATGTAATGTAATCAGAGGAATGAAGGAGGTTTGATTTATGGCAGCAATTACGAAAGACACTACGATTGGTCAGGCATTGATGGAGAATCCGGATATTGCGCCTGTTCTTTTGGAAGCAGGGATGCATTGCCTCGGATGTCCTTCCGCACAGGGCGAGACATTGGAAGAGGCGGCAATGGTACATGGATTTGATGTAAATGATCTTCTTGCCAAGATCAATGCCTGAAAATAAAGTGTGTTGAAAAGAAGTGCGGTAAGGATCTACGAGAAAAAGACTGATGCGTTGCATTGGTCTTTTATTGCAAAAAGGGGGTGCGGATATGTTAAAGGATTGGGAGAAGCCGGAAAGACCGTCAGATGAGGAGATCGAAGAACGCCTTTCCAAAGCAAGGGAAGCATTGGCGACAAAGCAGACTGCCATGAAAGAGCAGAAGCTTCCGGTACTGGTCGTGCTGGATGGATGGGGTACAGCAGGTAAGGGAAGTGTGCTTGGCAGGATCATCCGTAATATCGATCCGAGATTTTTTCAGGTAGAGACAATGGATCGCGAGACGGAAGATGAGAAAAGGAAACCGTTTTTATACCGGTACTTTATTCGGATTCCGGAGGCAGGAAAATATAAATTTCTTGATGGAAGCTGGATGGATGAAGCGGTCGGAGAGTATATCCGCGGAAGACAAAAAAGATCGGAATATAAGAAACGTGTGGAAAGTATCTGCCGTTTTGAGCGTCAGCTTACGGATCAGGGATATCTTGTGTTGAAGTTTTTCTTCCATATAGGAAGAAAGGAACAGAAAAAAAGAATTGATGAATTGCTGTCAGATAAAAATACTGGATGGCGCGTCAGCGGGGATGATCTTTGGCAGAACAAAAATTACGCAAAATATAAAGAAGTATATGATCAATATATGACGGCAACAAATCTGCCTGCAGCGCCCTGGCATCTGGTTGATGCGAAGCATAAGAAGTGGGCGGAGCTGCAGGTATTGGAAATCTTGTTAGAAGGGATCGATCATGCATTGGCAGAGAGATCAGCGGTCAATGCGGACAAAGCACATGCAGCGTCAGATATGGAAGCAGATGCTGTAACGGCGGATATGAAATTTGCGAAAATAATGCCGATTCCAAAGCTGTCTGAGATTCCGTTGGATAAATCATTATCAGAGGAAGAATATCGAAAAGAGCTGGATGAATGCCAGCGGAGATTAAAGGAATTACATAATATACTATATAGAAAGAAGATCCCTGTGATCATCGCATACGAAGGCTGGGATGCGGCGGGAAAGGGCGGCAATATCAAGCGTATTACCGGTGCGCTTGATCCGAGAGGATTTGAAGTACATCCGATTGCGAGTCCGGAACCCCATGAAAAAGCAAGACATTATTTGTGGCGTTTCTGGAACAGGCTGCCCAGGACGGGGCATATTGCAATCTTTGACAGAACATGGTACGGACGCGTCATGGTAGAACGGCTTGAAGGATTCTGCAGTGAGAGCGATTGGAAATCTGCGTATCGGGAAATCAATGAATTTGAAAAAGAGTTGAGCGACTGGGGCGCCATCGTGATCAAGTTTTGGGTACAGATCGATAAGGATGTACAGCTGCAGAGGTTTACCGACAGACAGAATACCCCGGGAAAACAGTGGAAGATCACGGAAGAAGACTGGCGTAATCGGGAGAAGTGGGATCAGTATGAGACAGCAGTTGATGAGATGCTGCAAAAGACTAATACCGCGTATGCGCCATGGGTGATCCTGGAGTCTAATGATAAAAGGTACGCAAGGATCAAGGCATTAAAAACCGTAATTGAAGCTATAGAAAAAAGAATATAAAAAGAGTACAAAAATATAAAAGTAATTACAGGAAATAAAAATGAAAAGAAGCTGTGTCATATCAACGCAGCTTCTTTTAGTAATAAAATTTTTTGATCAATATTATTTTTTGCTTTTTGATGCAGCAGCCTTTTTAGGTGCAGCAGCTTTTTTTGTCGTAGCCTTTTTAGCAGCCGGTTTTGCAGTGGTTTTCTTCTCTGCAGTCTTAG
>DLOP01000077.1:0-10065 GCA_002478505.1 Lachnospiraceae bacterium UBA7481 | reverse complement strand
TCTTCTCTGCAGTCTTAGCAGCCGGTTTTGCAGCGGTCTTCTTCTCTGCAGCCTTAGCAGCCGGTTTTGCAGCAGTCTTCTTCTCTGCAGCTTTTACATCTGCCTTTGCAGCAGTAGTTTTAGCGGCAGTAGCCTTTTTAGCAGTAGCCTTTTTAGCAGTAGATTTCTTAGCAGTTGTCTTTTTTGCAGCGGTTTTCTTTGCTGTCGATTTCTTCGCAGCGGTTTTCTTTGCTGCAGCAGCTTTTGCAGGAATCAGATCTTTTAATTTCAATACGCTTTCAAGATTACCTTCTACGGTGATCTTACCAGCTTCGTAAGCTTTCACAGCATCCAACTTACCATTGAAAAGGTCAACGCAACTCTTTCCTGAGACAATAAGCTTAGCATCGTGGTCATAATATTCATAGGGTTCTATCGCAAGCGTACCATCATTGACTTTCACATAAAATGCGCCTTCACCTTCTCCAATAATGTCAACCTGAATAGCTACCTGATCGGCTTTGCTGACATCCACTTTAGCAAGAGCTTTCTTTACTGATTTTACAATCTGTTCGTAAGTCATTGGTTTTCTCCCTTTCCCTTCTGGGTTTTAATTTTAGCTTTAGTATATAATAATAGAAAAATTCAATCTATTTCTATTTTTAATAATAAATCACTCTAAAAATTGCCTGATTGTAGTGCTTTTGTATAAAAAAACATGTAATTTTTTGGAAATTGTATCTACTGAGTTCGGAATTGATACAAAAAAAGATAAAAAAAACTTTCAATAATTATCAATAAGATAAAAATCTGAGCATTCAAATCATAAGCATTGATTTTATACAGATATTATCCTAAAATGAATGAAATATCCGTAGAATCCGTATGATTCCATTTGTAACTTCCGTCGAATCAGGAAGTTTTTGAATCTTTTGTAGAAAGGCAAGGCTTAGATTTTGAAAATATTACTTGTAGGAATCAATGCAAAATATATTCATTCCAATCTGGCGGTATACAGTATTCGCGCGTCTGCCATGAAGCGTTTCAAAGATGAAAAAAACGTCAGAATAGAAATTGCGGAATATACGATCAATCAGACAGCGGAGAAGATCATACAAAGTATATATCAGGCGCGGCCGGATATGATAGGTATTTCCTGTTATATTTGGAATATAATGATGGTGCAAAAGATTGTTACGGAACTTCAAAAGCTGCTTTGTCATGTTCCGATCTGGTTAGGCGGACCGGAAGTAAGTTTTGACCTGAAATGGCAGATGCAGCGTTTCCCTGCTGTTACAGGGATTATGTACGGAGAAGGGGAGAGGATATTTCCTCAATTAATCGAGGCATACGCGGAGAGAAATAACAATATTACATTTGATGCTTTTTATAATGAAGATTTTGAGGAAAGTATTAATGAGGATTTTAAGGATATAAGAGGAATTGTATACCGCGATCCGGAAGATAACATTATCACAAATGCGCCTGCGGAAATAATTGATCTGGATGAGCTGCCGTTTCCTTATGATAATATAGAAGATTTTCAAAACCGTATTATTTATTATGAAACTTCCAGGGGCTGCCCGTATTCCTGTGCCTACTGCCTTTCCTCCGTGGAAAAGGAACTGCGTTATCGGAGTTTAGATAAAGTATATGCGGAGCTGCAGATTTTTCTTGATGCAAAAGTAAAGCAGGTCAAATTAGTAGACCGTACATTTAACTGCAACCATTCTCATGCGACAGCAATTTTACATTATATAAAAGAGCATGACAATGGTGTGACGAACTTTCATTTTGAAGTGGCAGGGGATCTTTTAACAGAAGAGGAAATGATGCTGATCGGAAGCTTAAGACCGGGGCTGATCCAGTTGGAGATCGGTGTGCAGAGCACAAACGAAAAGACCTTAAAGGCAATACGGCGGAGAACCGATTTAGAACTCTTGAAAAATAATGTCAGTAAACTTTTGAAAAATGGCAATGTGCATCTGCATCTGGATCTGATTGCAGGGCTTCCTTTTGAAAATATAGATTCTTTTATACATTCTTTTAATGAAGTCTATCAGATGGGCGGTCATGAATTGCAGTTGGGGTTTTTGAAACTTCTTCGCGGAACTCCCATGATGCAGATGAAGGAGGAACATGGTATTGTCTATACTGATTTTCCGCCTTATGAAATGCTTTGCACAAAGGAACTTTCTTATGAAGACGTTCTTCGGTTAAAGGCAGTGGAGGAAATGCTGGAGATCTATCATAACAGCGGACAGTTCCGGCTGACGGAACAGTTTTTATTATCGCTGTTTGTATCGCCCTTTGATTTTTATGAAAGACTGGCAAAGTTTTATGAAGAAAATAATTATCCGGTGGTCTGTTCTGCAAGGGAGCGGAGATATGTGATCCTGTTGGAGTTTGTTACGGAATATAAGGAAGAGAAAAAAGAGAACGGCAATAAGATTCTTGAGACCGTCAGGGAACTTCTGACAGTGGATTATTATCTACGGGAACGGGCGAAGGCAAGACCGTCGTTTGCGCAGGATGAGGACAAGCAGTATCGGAAGATCCAGGAGTTGGATCTGGAAATCAATATGGACCGCAAAGCCAGATTCCGGGAGTGGTTACGATCAGTCTATCAGGAGTATGCAGAGTCCCAAAACTGTGACGCAAGACAGTTGGAGGGGCAGATGCATCTTGAGATCTTACATCATGCAGCGGTCATACCGAATGTTTCATTGCCGCAGATCATTTTGTTTGATTATCGGGATCGCGATCCGGTGACGAAAGAAGTTTCGATCTTTGCGTGGGGAATCAAAGGATGCATCCATCAGAAGGAAAGCAAGGCGTAAGTGGAAAAAATCAGCATCATATGGTATACTGATTGAAAAACGTGAGAGGGAATTACTTATGAGAAAAAAGGAAAAAGTACAGGAGATCATCCGTCGTCTGGATGAGGAATATGGAACGGACGGTGTCTGTTATTTAGATCATGAGAATGCGTGGCAGCTGCTGATCGCAACGATTCTCAGCGCGCAGTGTACGGATGCCAGAGTGAATATTGTAACAAAGGATCTGTTTGTAAAATATCCCTCTGTAGAAGCATTTGCGGATGCGGACTTAAAAGAGCTGGAACAGGACATCCACTCAACAGGCTTCTATCATAATAAAGCGAAAAATATCATTGCCTGCTGTCAGTGCCTGATGGAGCGCCATGGCGGGGAAGTGCCGAATGATATCGACGCGTTGACGGCGTTGCCGGGGGTGGGCAGAAAGACTGCCAATGTGATACGCGGCAATGTATATCACGAACCGAGCATTGTAGTGGATACCCATGTGAAAAGAATATCTAAGAAGCTGGGACTGACCAAAGAGGAAGATCCTGTTAAGGTAGAATTTGACCTGATGAAGATACTTCCGAAGGACCACTGGATCCTTTATAATATCCAGATCATCGCTTTGGGACGGAGTATCTGTAAGGCGCCTGTCCCTTCCTGCGAGAATTGCTTTTTAAAGGATATCTGCGATGATTATAACAAAAGAGTCGGTCGAAAGAAATAGGGAGAGTATTTTGAAAAGACAGAATACTTATTATAGAAAGTAAAGAGAATTATCGTGATTACAGAATATATAGCGCTGGATCTGGAGACGACAGGACTAGATCCAAAGAAAAATAAGATTATAGAAATCGCCGCTGTACACGTGAAAGACGGAGCGGTCATAGAACGGTATCAGACGCTTCTTAATCCCGGCTGGAGGCTGCCGGAGAAGATCACGGAGCTGACCGGTATTACTGATGAAGAACTTTTGGATGCACCGGTGATTGAGGAAAAGCTGGGGGAATTTCTGGAATTTATTCAGGACCGCGTGATCGTCGGACACAGCGTTTTGTTTGACTATTCTTTTTTAAAGCGGGCCGCAGTCAATCAGGGACTGGTCTTTGAGGCAAGGGCGGTCGATACGTTAAAGATTGCCAGAAAATATCTTGCCGATCTTCCCAGCAGGAATCTGCATGCGCTTTGTCTTCATTATGGGATAGAGCATCATGCGCATCGCGCGCTTGCGGATGCGGAGGCAACCCATGAGTTATTGGTCAGATTGTGGGAACAGTTTTATCAGGAAGAAACGGCGGATGATTTTTTGCCCTGGGAACTGCATTATCAGGTCAAACGGGAAGGCCCTATTACAAAGCCGCAGAAAGAGCGGTTATTAAGAATGTTAAAACAGCATAAAATTAATCCTGAGTATGATGTGGCGCGGCTGACTAAAAATGAAGCCAGTCGGATCATAGATAAAATAATTCTAAAATATGGAAAATTATAACCGCATATAAATAAGGATTACGCGTCCGTCTTACTCTTGAGATTTCTGACGATAGATGGCGCCAGCAGCGTATCCAATGAGGAAGCGGTGCTGATCAGACTTTCGATCTTCTCCGGATGTCCGTCCGCGATATAAAGATCCGCCAGAAGCAGATAGGAAGCGCTGATATCCGTTCTTGTGGAAATGGCATATTCCAGAACTTCCATAGATTCTTTCGGATGATCATTGTCCGCCAGAGAAGCGGCAAGCTGCTGCAGGGCATGTGCCAGCTGCGTATAGTTCTGGTCATACTGTGTAAGGACAGTGATATTGGCTGTGCCGTAAGTCAGCTTAAGGTCTGTATTCGTGATGCCTGTCAGATTGACGATTTTCTGGCTGCTTAAATGTTTCAGCATATCAAGGGCATCCAGAGCATGTGTATCCTCTTTGGAAACCGGCATGGAAAGAAAATGTTCCGGAATCGTCAGATAGTTTAGATCGTCTAACGGTTTTTTGCGGACAGAATTTGCTTTGCGCTCTTTTTCCCAGAAACTCTCAGTTTGTTGTTTCATCTTTTTGTTAGATTTATTGATAGAAATGGTTAGAATAATAACAAAGATGATGACGATCGGAAGTATTGGCACTTTAAATAGTATTATAAGTAATAAACAAATTGCAATTATGCTTGCAATGATGTAAGATTTCATATATAATATCCTTTCAAGATATAGATTCGGACGGTAACATATATGTCCAAATGAGCACTATTTTAGACCAATTTCCGGTACTATGGAGGATTATCATGTTTAATATGCACAATAATAAAACAAAACGGACGATTTCTACCGTAATCATCATACTTTTAATCCTTGCAATGATTATTCCCAGTATTGCGGCATTTCTGGGATAATCCGAATATATATACTTATATTATACGTGGAATAGCAGGGTTTTGTAAAGGTACTTGTTTGTGCCTGTGGCAGCATACAACAAAAAGCTTACGCTTTTCGTTGTCGTGAATTCGCAGGTTATGGAAGGGCATGGTTTAGTTGGGCAGTTTAGTTAAAAAAGGAGAAAAAGCTGACATGCAGAAAAAATTACGTTATTTTACGGCAGCACTGTTGACAATACTGACGATGATCCTTACCGGGGCATTGCTCGGAGGCAATCTTCCTGTAGAAGCGGGAAAAGGTGTTATTTTTACCGGCGTGACCATCGACGGCATTGATTTGTCCGGCATGACAACAGAAGAAGCGGAAGCCGCTGTGGAAGCATATCTGGCGGAAATGTTTGCGACGCCCATTACGCTTGTTGCGGCGCAGGGCAATAAGGTTGCCGTACAGATTTCCGACTTTTCTCCGGAATGGTCCAATCGGGAAGTGATCAGCGAGATCATCGGTCTTGCAGCCAATGGAAATGTTGTGCAGCGTTATATGATATCAAAAGATATAGAGGTCAATGGAGCAGTATATACGATTGAACTGAATTATGACGAGGATAAGATTCGAAGTATTTTGGCGGAACAGTGTGCAGTTTTTGATATTCCGGTGGCAAATGCTGTATTGACCCGTGAAAACGGTGTGTTTTCCGTGACCGGCGGTACCGTAGGAGAGATGCTTGATATAGAAGCTTCCCTGAATGATATCAAGACCAATCTGTTGACTTATTATAAAGAAGGTATGACAGAGATTTCTCTGGTTGTGAATGAGGAACAGCCCCAGGGAACAGAGGAAGAACTGCTGGCAGTGAAAGATGTGCTGGGCACATATACGACGAATTACAATACTTCTGGTGCCAACCGGAGCGCCAATGTTGCCAATGGCTGCAGGCTGGTGAACGGTACTACCATATATCCGGGTGAAGAATTTTCTATGTATAATGCGGTAAAACCCTTTAGTACCGATAATGGGTATTATATGGCAGGTTCCTATCTGAATGGTCAGGTGGTTGACAGTCTTGGCGGCGGTATCTGTCAGGTGTCCAGTACTTTGTATAATGCCGTCCTTTTGGCGGAGCTGGAGGTGACAGAGCGTCATCCCCATTCCATGATCGTTACCTATGTGCCGAGGTCGGCGGATGCAGCGATTGCGGAATCTTCGGGAAAGGATTTCCGTTTTATCAATAGTACGGATCATCCGATTTATATTGAAGGCTATACGTCAGGGAAAAATATTACGTTTACGATTTACGGCGTAGAGGATCGTTCCACTGACAGAAAGGTGGAATATGTCAGCGAGACGCTGGAGGAGAATGTACCGACAACGGAAAAGATCATTGCTGATTCAGGTCAGGGTGTTGGCTATATTTCGATACAGTCAGCCCATATCGGTTATCGTGCAAGATTGTGGAAGGTGGTATATGAAAACGGCGTGGAAGTAAGCCGCGAAGAAGTCAATACCAGTAGTTATTCTATGACGCCGCGAACGGCGGTTGTGGGTACCAATACGGATAATGCAGATTTTAGCGCACGTATTCAGGGTGCTATCGCTTCCGGAAGCATAGATAATTGTAAGGCAGTGGCAAACCAGATCCTTGCGGAGATCAATGCAGCTTCTGCAGCTGCCGCTATGGCTCAACACCAANNCACAATCTTGCACGATAACCGACCGCCGACGCCGGAAGGAGACGTTCCGATGCAATAGAAAGATATTGAACCAGAATAGAGACAGGATATGAAGATAGGTAAATTACCGGAAAATATATATAAACGCTCTGTTTTAAAAGAGTTAAGATATAAAAGAAAAGAGATCATCAGTGGCGCAGGGATAGGGAATAACTGCGCCGTTTTCTCGCCTGTAAAAGAAGCGGTTGTAACGAGTATGGCATTTATGGCGGGAAAGGCGGATCATATTGGTTTGGCTGCTGTTCACAGAGCGGTCAATCAGATTGCAGCTTCGGGAGCGGAGCCGTTGGCGGTAACAGGAGTTCTGCTGTTGACGGAAGAGACTTTGGAAGAGGAATTGAAAATTGTTGTCCGACAGATGGAAAAAACCTGCGAAGAAATAGGAATACAGGCGGCGGGGCTGGATGTTTCTGTCATTCCCGAAATGCGGGTTTCTGGGATAGATAATCTAATGCTGACAATTACCTGCATTGGTAAATTTTCCGGAAAGGAAAAAAATCTGCAGCCGGATCAGAAGACGTTAGAAGATTATGTCAAGCCGGAACAGGACGTGGTTCTGACCAAATGGGTCGGTCTGGAAGGAACCTACCGGATCGCAAGGGAAAAAGAGAATGAACTGGGAAAGCGATTTTCCGCGGAATACATAGAAGAAGCCAAAGGATTTGACCGGTATCTGTCTATCATACCGGAGGCCGCCACCGCCATGGAGTCCGGCGTGAGGGCGATGCATCATGTGTCAGAGGGCGGCATTTTCGGTGCGCTCTGGGAAATGGCGGAACGTTCGGGCGTTGGACTGGAAATAGAATTAAAGAAGATTCCGATCAGGCAGGAGACAGTGGAAATCTGCAATTATTTTGATATCAATCCATATGCGTTGCTGTCTTCCGGTTGTCTTTTGATGACAGCAGATAACGGATATGAATTGGCAGAGAGCTTACATAAGAAAGGAATCAACGCGGCGGTGATCGGCAGAACCACCGATAGTAACGACCGGCTGATCATCAATGAAGAAGAAAAAAGATTTCTGACTCCTGCGCAGCAGGATGAATATTTTAAGCTGATGGGCAAGTAAAAAAGCAGTCAATTAAAAGCAATGCAGCTTAAAAAAGTTTAACAAAATAAAAACAGCGCAGCGTAATTGCGGCGCAGAAAAGAGGTAGGAAAATGAGAGAAAAAATATTAAATATCATTGAAAGGAACAGCCGTATCGACGTACATGAGATGGCTGTCAGACTGGGAACAGAGGAAGCGCTGATCGTAGAGGAAATGCAGAAGATGGAAAATGAGGGCATCATATGCGGATACCATACGATGATCAATTGGGAAAAGACTTCCGAGGAAAAAGTGACGGCATTGATCGAGGTACGTGTGACGCCCCAGAGGGGACAGGGATTTGATAATATCGCAGAGCGGATCTATAAATATCCGGAGGTAAAGTCCGTCTATCTGATCAGCGGCGGCTATGATCTTCTTGTAACACTGGAAGGCAAAACATTAAAGGAGGTGTCTTCTTTTGTGTCGGATAAGCTTTCTACGATGGAAACCGTGCTGAGTACGGCGACACATTTTATCTTAAAGAAATATAAGGATCATGGCACGATCATGACGACAAAAAGCGAAGATGAAAGGATGATGATCACACCATGAGAAATCCATTGGCAGAACATGTAGTAGAGATAAAACCTTCCGGTATCCGCAAGTTTTTTGATATTGTCAGTGAGATGAAAGATGCCATCTCTCTGGGCGTTGGAGAGCCGGACTTTGATACGCCCTGGCATATCCGTGACGAGGGTATTTATTCGCTGGAAAAGGGGAGAACATTTTATACTTCCAATTCCGGATTGAAAGAGCTTCGGATGGAGATCTGTAATTATTTGAAGCGCAGGATCGGCGTATCTTATCATTTTAATGACGAAGTGATCATAACGGTTGGAGGTTCCGAGGGAATCGATATTGCACTCCGCGCGATGTTAAATCCGGGAGAGGAAGTGCTGATTCCGCAGCCCAGTTATGTATCTTATGAGCCGTGTACGATCCTTGCCGGCGGAAAACCTGTGATTATCAATTTGAATGCAGAAAATGAGTTCCGTCTGACGGCGCAGGAACTCCGGAATGCCATCACAGATAAGACGAAGATCCTGATTCTTCCGTTTCCGAACAATCCCACCGGCGCGATCATGGAGAAAGGGGATCTGGAAGCGATCGCTGAGGTGATACGCGAGAAAGACATCTTTGTCATATCTGACGAGATCTATTCCGAACTTTCTTATAAGGGCGACCATGTTTCCATCGTATCATTGCCGGGGATGCAGGAGAGGACGATCCTGATCAATGGATTCTCAAAGGCGTATGCGATGACCGGGTGGCGTTTGGGGTATGCCTGTGGGCCGAAGGAGATCATTGCGCAGATGACAAAGATCCATCAGTTTGCCATCATGTGCGCCCCTACCACCAGCCAGTACGCGGCAGTGGAAGCGCTTAGGAACGGGGACGCTGACGTAGAGATGATGAGAGATGCGTATAATCAGAGAAGGCGTTTTCTGATGAATGCGTTTCAGGAGATGGGATTGGAATGTTTTGAACCCTTTGGAGCATTTTATGTATTCCCCTGCATCAAGGAGTTCGGTCTGACTTCAGAAGAATTTGCCACAAGATTCTTAAATGAGGAGAAGGTCGCGGTCGTACCCGGTACGGCATTTGGCGATTGCGGGGAAGGTTTCCTGCGGATCTCTTACGCCTACTCCATTGAGAATCTGAAAGTCGCTCTGGAGCGGTTGAATAGGTTTATCGAGCGGTTGAGGGCGGAGAATAAATAAATACAAATGAAATGTTAGGATGATCATAAAACACGTATGATCATCCTTGCTTTTAAGAATTATTTTTGAATCAAATGACTTTCATATAAAGGCTTGACTTTTAATTCAATATACGATATTCTCATTTCAATGCATGTTATTCTGATGCTTGAGTTTTGGTTGGCAGATCGCCAGTGATATCTTTGTTTTTGTTTTTTTGTTTCTATTTCTATTTGTTCCTATTTTATTTTTTAAATCAGTTTTTTAAAAGTTATTACTTATTTGTTCTATGATTGTTTCGGTAGGATCATGGATTCTTGAATACTGATTTCCAATTTACACCACCAATGAAAGGAGCATATTTATGAAAAAAAGCAA
>DLOP01000107.1 GCA_002478505.1 Lachnospiraceae bacterium UBA7481 | reverse complement strand
ATATGTATATTGAAAATGATGGGTTAAGGCGCAGGTGCAGGACTATCTTGGGAAGATCATGACCTCCGGTAACCATCTGCTGAGTCTGATCAACGATGTACTTGACATGAGCCGCATTGAGAGCGGCAAGGTTAAGATCGAGGAAAAGGAAGTAAGTCTTCCGGATGTCATGCACGATCTGAAGACCATTGTCCAGGCTGATGTGAAAGCCAAGCAACTGGAATTTTACATAGATACCCTGGATGTGGCAAACGAGACGATCATCTGCGATAAGCTGCGTCTGAATCAGGTGCTTCTGAATATTATGAGCAACGCCATGAAATACACAAGACCCGGCGGTATGGTCAGCGTTCGCGTGATCCAGACCTCCGAAGCGCAGGACGGCCGCGCTTCCTTCGAATTCCACGTCAAGGATACCGGCATCGGCATGAGCAGTGAATTCTTAAAGCACGTATTTGAACCCTTCGAGCGGGAACAGACCGCTACTGTAAGCGGTATTCAGGGAACCGGTCTGGGATTAGCCATCACCAAAAATATTGTGGATATGATGGGCGGTACGATCACGGTGAAGAGTGAGGAAGGAAAGGGATCGGAGTTTGTTGTTAATTTCCGTTTCCGGGTTCCGGACAATCCAATGAAGTCCCAGCGGCTGGATCAGCTGGCGGATCTAAGGGCGCTGGTGGTAGATGATGACGTGAACACCTGCGTCAGTGTCGGCAAGATGCTCTCCACCATCGGTATGCGTCCTGACTGGACGACTTTGGGAAAGGAGGCGGTTATCCGTACAGAGTTCGCACTGGAGCAGAATGAGCCCTACAGTGCGTACATCATTGACTGGATGATGCCGGATATGAACGGTATAGAGCTTGTACGCCGAATCCGCAGGGTGATCGGTGATATTACGCCGATTATCATACTGACTGCCTATGACTGGTCGGACATTGAGGAGGAGGCGAGAGAAGCGGGCGTCACTGCATTCTGCTCTAAGCCGATCTTCCTTTCAGAGCTGCGGGGCGCTCTGGCAGCGCCTTATACGGAGACGGAAAGCACGGAGGAAACAAGCGTACCTTCGACACCGCGCTTTGATGGTAAGAAAATACTGCTGGTGGAGGATAATGAGCTGAATCAGGAGATTGCACAGGAGATTTTGAAAGGCGCCGGTTTCCTTGTTGATACGGCGGATGATGGAACCGTAGCCGTGGAGCGGATGAAGGAGAACCCTGCGGGAACCTATGATTTGATCCTGATGGATGTTCAGATGCCTATCATGAACGGATATCAGGCTACAAGAGCGATCCGGGCGCTGGATGACGCTGGCAAGGCGGCTATCCCCATTGTGGCGATGACAGCCAACGCTTTTGAGGAGGACCGGAAGGAGGCGATGGAGTCAGGAATGAACGGATATGTGCCAAAGCCTATTAACATAGAAAAAATGTTGAAAACAATAGAAGATCTTTTGAAATAAGGAAAATATCGAATCACTTTTGATTTTGTGATCAACAATTGCTGGGATACCTAAAAGAGACTTAGAGATTATTAAAATCTGAGTCTTTTTTTTGTAAAATAAAGCGAACAATATCACATTTCTGAAAGGCTAATACCAAATATCCGGATTTATTGTTTTTTTCTTGTAAGACAAAAAGGAAATGTATATAATATAGTTAAAGGTGAGAATCCACAAAGGAGGTAATGATTGTTATGTGTGTTGTTTCAATAAATATTCCGGAAGAAAACTTGTTGGATTTGCATGAAAATGAAGATGATTTTGCGGCATATATGAAATGTATGCTTGCTGTAGATTTATATAAAAACAAAAAAGTATCATTAGGATATTGCGCAAGTATAGCGGACATGACAAAAGAGGATTTTATTAAATATCTAGGCAAAAATGAGATATCTATATTCTCATTTGAGGATGAAAAAGAATTTTTGGAGGAACTAGCAAATGCGTAAGGTGATAGTAAACACTACCCCCTTGATTGCGTTATGCCATGTTGGTAAACTTGATGTATTAAAGAAATTATATGGGGAAATTTTGATTCCTCAGGCAGTATATCGGGAAATTGCTGTAAAGTAGTTTTTTAAATCATGTCATGGATAACAGGAGCGAGTCCGTCATGGTCATTATCTTCTTTGGTGACGATATCCGCCGCCTCCTTTAAGCTTTCCCGTCCGTTGCACATAGCGATGCCGCAGCCCGCCGCCTGCAGCATGGATAGATCATTTTCTTCATCGCCCGCCGCATAGGAGTGGCCCATGGGAATATCCAGAATCTGACACAGAGCCGTGACGGCGCTGCCCTTGCCGGATGTGATAGGAAATACTTCCATATAGTTCGGGCTCGAGAGGACACAATTGATTTCTCCGGGCAGTTCCTGCTGTAAAAGCGCAGCAAGCTCCCTTAGTTTTTCCGGATGGTCAAAGTTGATACAAAGCACTTTGCAGGGAGGCTGAGTGATCCCCTCCGGAAAATGGGGCAGAATCTGATAAGGAACATGGATCGTCTCGGTATATCTGCTGATTTCCGGTCCCTCATATGGTATGAGGATATGCTCATCATCATAAGTCTGGCAGAAGATGCCGAAGGAGAGGGAGAGCTTAGCGATCCTGCATGCCTGTTCTATGGTCAGGGTCTGTTCGAGGATCTTCTTTTTAGAGGAACAGTGATAGATCAGGGACCCGTTAAAGGCAATGGCATATTGATTGTCATAATCCAGTTCATTGAGACGGATGACTTCCAATATACTTTTCAAAGGTCTGCCGGAGGAAATGGCAAGATAGTTGCCCTCCGCCATAAACCGGTGAAGTTCCTGCCGGGTCTTAGGAGAAATCTTCTTTTCTGTGGTCAGTAAAGTGCCGTCCAGGTCAGTAAAAAAGATCTTTGGCGTTTTATGCTGAAATGCCCTGAGGTTGGTCAGGACCTCTTCCGGAATAAATAATTTGCCATAACCGGTGGCAAGGTCTAAGTTTGGTTTTGCCGTGCCGTGGAAGTCAGAGCCGCCGCTGATGCATAAGCCAAATTTAGCGGCAAGTCTTTTGATTTCCCGTTCGTCAGCAGGCGTATAGGTGCTGTAAACTGCTTCGATCCCCACGAGACCGGCAGCCTTGAGTTCACTGACCAGCGTTTCTAACTGTCCCTTCGTCATATGATACAGTACAGGGTGCGCAAGGATGGGGATGCCGCCCGCTTCCAGGATCAGAGATACAGCCTGTGCAGGCGTGATCTTTTCCCTGGGAACATAATATTTACAGTGGTCGCCCACATAACGGTCAAATGCTTCTTTTAGGTCTTTGATATAGCCGTGGGCCAGCAGATATTTTGCATAATGGGATCTGGTGATAACGGAGTCCGGAAATTCCGCCTGCAGTTTGTCGAAGGTAATGTCGATGCCCGCTTCCCGGAGATTATTGCACATTTTTATGTTTCTATTGACGCGGGAATCCTGAAAGGATTTCAGATGAGATAAAAAGTCAGGAGAGTGATGGTTGATATCAATTCCTACGATGTGGATATCACGCCCCTGATATTCGGTGGAAAGCTCGATGCCTGGGATGACTTCCACCGGCTTATCCGCAGCATATGCGATCGCTTCGTCCAGACCGTCTGTGGTATCGTGATCCGTCAGTGCAAATGCGGTCAATCCTTTTTCAATTGCGTAATCTACCAGTTCACAGGGGGTATAAGATCCGTCCGATTTATCAGAATGTGTATGCAGGTCAACGATATTCATGTTCACACCATCCTTAAGATTAACTAATTAGTTTTCATCCTCATCAATCTGAGCCTTATAGACAGTCCTCTTTCTTGCCATTTCATCATTCTCAAGGTATTCGTCATATGTGGTGATCTTATCAATGATTGTGCCGTCCGGCAGGATCTCGATGATACGGTTGGCAGTTGTCTGCACGAACTGGTGGTCATGACAGGCGAATAAAGCAACGCCGGGGAACTTGATCATACCGTTGTTCAGGGATGTGATCGATTCCATATCAAGGTGGTTGGTGGGCTCATCAAGGATCAGGCAGTTGGCGCCGCTGATCATCATCTTGGAGAGAAGACAGCGTACTTTTTCACCACCGGAAAGGATCTTCACTTTTTTGACGCCGTCTTCCCCGGGGAAGAGCATACGTCCTAAGAAGCCCCGGACATAAGTCACATCCTTTACCGGAGAATAACCCATCAGCCAGTCGGTAATGGTAAGGTCATTATCAAATTCTTCCGTATTGTCTTTCGGGAAATAAGCCCGGGAGGTGGTTACCCCCCATTTAAAGGATCCTTCATCCGACTCCAGTTCTCCGTTCAGTATCTTAAATAACGTCGTCTTGGCAAGCTCATTGCCGCCCACAAAAGCGACCTTGTCTTCCCTTCCCAGCGTAAAGGAAACATGGTTCAATACAACTTCACCGTTGATGGATTTTGTAATGTCTTCCACGTATAATACTTCATTGCCGATCTCACGTTCGGGACGGAAATCAATATAGGGGTATTTCCTGCTGGAAGGTTTGATCTCGTCCAGCTCGATCTTCTCTAAGGCGCGCTTTCTGGAGGTTGCCTGTTTGGATTTGGAAGCATTGGCTGAGAAACGGGAGATAAATTCCTGCAGTTCCTTGATCTTTTCTTCCTTTTTCTTATTTGCTTCTTTCATCTGCTTGTTAAGAAGCTGTCTTGATTCATACCAGAAATCATAGTTGCCGGCATAAAGCTCGATCTTGCCATAGTCGATATCCGCGGTATGGGTACATACTTTATTTAAAAAGTAACGGTCATGGGAAACGACGATGACCGTATTTTCAAATCCGATCAGAAATTCCTCCAGCCATGCGATTGCGTCCAGATCCAGATGGTTGGTGGGCTCGTCCAAAAGCAGGATGTCCGGATTGCCGAACAGCGCCTTGGCTAACAGTACCTTTACCTTTTCACTGCCGTTAAGATCTTTCATAATGCTGTAATGAAGCTCCGTATCAATACCAAGTCCGTTTAAGAGCATGGCGGCGTTGGATTCCGCTTCCCAGCCGTCCATCTCTGCAAATTCACCTTCCAGTTCGCTGGCGCGGATGCCGTCTTCATCGGAAAAATCTTCCTTGGCATAGATGGCGTCCTTTTCTTTCATGATATCGTAGAGGCGCTTGTTGCCCATAATGACAGTATCAAGAACGGAATATTCGTCATATTTAAAGTGATCCTGTTCCAGCACGGAGAGACGCTGCCCCGGTGTAATGGAGATATCGCCGTTGGTCGTTTCCAAAGCGCCGGAAAGGATCTTTAAAAAAGTGGATTTGCCTGCGCCATTGGCGCCGATCAGACCATAGCAGTTGCCCTCGGTAAATTTTATATTGACGTCCTCAAAAAGTGCTTTCTTTCCTACTCTGTAAGTAACACCATTAGCGCTGATCATGTATTTAACCTTGCCTTTCTTTTTTCGATTTTAATCAAAAGCGGTCTGCTGTATCATGCCGCTAGTTAGTCGTATCTGTATTATTGGACATTTGAAATACCACGATATTTTTACCGTTTTTCTTGCCGGTATACAGATGTTCATCTGCCTGTTGAACCAAATCCTCTACGCGGTAGCCTGGGATGGATTCGCAGACGCCGAAGGTCATGGTGACCTTGAGGTCCTGTCCTTCATAATTAAACGGATGCTCAGCAATATTTTTACGGATACGTTCGGCAGCATTAGCAGCGGAAGTTAAGGGCTCGTGAACAAGGATCAGAATTTCCTCGCCACCCCAGCGGCAGACTGCATCGCCCTCCCTGACGCTGTTGCTGATGATCTCTGAAACTGTTACCAGTACATAATCTCCAGCATCATGTCCGTAAGTATCGTTGACTTTTTTGAAATCGTCAATATCGCCCAGAATCAGACTGAAACGCTTGCCCGTACTTTTGAGCTGTTCCATCCTCTGCCGCAGGATCTGATTCATGTTCCGGCGGTTCATCAGATGGGTCAGAGGATCTTTGTGCGCCATTTCATGTAGCTGTTCATTCTGCGAAGCAAGTTTGCTCTGGCTTGCTTGAATTTCCCAGATAAAAAGGAAGGAAAAGAAAATCAAAACCGCAAATGTCATCAATGTGTTAAATATATGCAGAATGTGCGTCCAGCTGGCATTCTCTAAAATATAAACCGGCTCCATAATCTGCATCAGGAGATAGGAAATGCAGTAGATCGCGACACAGAACAAGGAAAAAGCCAGCGGTATAATATCTTTCTTTTTAAAATTTTCAATGACAAAAGTAAAATAAAAGATTGCGCTGATCATGGAAATACTGTATAAGATAAAACCAGAATCAAGTCCCAGACAAAGCGTTTCAAAGGAACTGATCACGAGGACTTCCAGCAGCGAGATATAAAATACCGCTGCAAATTTATGCTGTTTGATCAGGTTCCTCATAATCGTTATATAGAATACGCAGAGGCATCCGTTGATAAGAGAAAGGGGAATGAGCGGGATCAGCGCAAATATGACGCAGACCACAAAATGTATGGCGGAAAGCATATACGCGATAAAATTTAATTTGCGTTCAAAGGTGAAGTAGCTTTCCCCCTGACGGATTTTTTCAATATAGTGGCGGACATTTTTCATGTATCAGATTCCCTCCGTACTTAATCATATTTAATGCATTCGTTGTAAAGACATTAAGATATGACTGTTATTTATTATACCATTTATTTCCTTGCTTGAAAAGAAAATTTTAGGATTCGGGTGTCAAAAGGTATCTTTTGAATTTTGAAGTGCCAAGCTGCGCAAATCATAATCTGTGCCTATGCTGCTGTATGGAAATAAAAAATTCTAAACATTCCTAATTTAAGTTGTGGAAGACGGACGCAAACGGGGCAATTCG
>DLOP01000016.1 GCA_002478505.1 Lachnospiraceae bacterium UBA7481 | reverse complement strand
CTGCGATGAATTGTCAATGATGCACTATATGTTCCAAAAATGATTTCATTTATGATATTTTTGGAACATATATTTTCAAACAAAGAGTTATGTAAGCCGGACTTAACTCTTTCTCAATTACCTGTAATAGTATTAGTTCATAGTCGGTTCAATTAATATATTTCTTCATAATATGATCAACAGAACAAATCATATCCTGCTGCAGATCCGGATCCAATGTGTCAACCATTTTTTGATAATATGCCAGCACGTCCGTCCGATCCTGGGATTTCATCTTTCTCACATCTAAGACATCAGCAACCATCAAATCACCCGGTTCAAATTTATCCAGTCCGTCACCGTATTCCCTCTTATTCCCCTTTAAAAGTTTCTGCCCCGTGGGCGTCAACAGCCAGCAGAACAAAAGGTTGATATCCTCCGTAGAAAACGCGGCGTCCTCTATATAGATCCCGTGAAATGCCGTCAGGTTTATAATCATCATTTCGTTGCGTACCACCTTGATCCTATCTCTGCTAAACGCAGCTATCCAGATCGGGGCAGGTGCTTTATTCTCTATCGCATACCATGGACTGCGATGGCTGGTCAGATATCCCTCATGGACTCCCTTCTGCTCTCCATAACGAATATAAGACTTATCCTGTTCAGTGTGCGCACGCAAACCGTTAAAGATCGTAACCTTCCTATTTTCCTCATACAGACGGCGATAGACATCTTCATTAAAAATATGATTCTTAATATCAGAAGCCTTAGCCACACAGGGAAGGCATACCTCTCTGCTTAAATGATGCCTGCAGATCAGCTCCTTATTTAAAACAAAGAATTGATTGCCACCGGTGGCAATACCTCTGCTGACCTTTGCAATCCTTTTTAATTGTATCAGATTTTCCCTGTCTGTTACAAGATTTTCTTTCAGAAAATATGAAAGCCATTTTTCATTGCAGTCCAGCCGTTCTTTCGGAATCGTCCTGGCTGTACGCCCGATATCCTTCCAGTTCAGATGTTCTAAAGAATTTATTTCACTAAATATTACAAAATCTTCCATATCGCGGGCATTTGCCGCCTTTTTCCGGCTTGCACCGCCTGCCTTAACTCCAGGCAAATTTTCCTCCGGCTTTTCAAACAATAAAATACAGCATGTCGTGATCGCGTCTTCAAACACCCTGACACTGCTGTCAAATTTAATAATATATTTTAATACTCTTTGTTCCAGAAGATATCTTTTCACAGCCTCTCCATAACCCGTATTTAAAAATTCATAGGGCATGATATAGGCACATCTTCCGCCTGGCGCAAGTTCATAGATGCTTTTCACCAGAAAATAGGAACTGGCATTGCAATATCCGCTAAGGGTAATTCCATATCGTTCTGAAAATAAGCTTCGGAGCTGCTCCCTGTCCGGTATCTGCTGAAATTTAAGATACGGGGGATTACATATGATCGCGTCATACTGCTTTTTTGTTTCCGCTTTTAAATAGTCTTCAACACATAACTCAAGCCGATGCAGACCAAGGGAAATACGGCTATTGAAAATATTTTGAAACCGTTCCGCCATATTAGGATCAATCTCATATACGGCAATAGATAATTCTTCCGCCTCTGACTTTAAAGGAAGAAGCTTCATGATCTCCCAAGGAAACCTTCCTTCCCCCACTGCAGGATCGAGAATCGTTTTGGGCTGCTTTTCCATGACCCATTTTGCCATAAATTCCGCAACAGAACGGTTGGTAAAGAACTGTCCATATTCCTTTTTATATTCACTCTCAGACCGTCCTGCCGCGTTAGGCATACTTCTATAACTCCTCTCATTTCACATTACTACAGGCGTAGATATAATCAGCGTCATATCCCCCTGCAGTCTGCACTCCGGAAGTCCGTTGGGCACAATAAAATGCGCGCCCTTCTTTACCATGACTCCATTTGCAAGACCGTCTCCCTTGATCACGCTCATGATCAGAAACGGATGACTGTTATCGATCAATGTTGGTTTGGTAACTTTCAGCTTCCATACGATATAGCGGTCGTTAGCTACCAGCTGCTGCAGTTCATCGTCTTTTTCCTCCAAATGGATAACGTCCTTTTCGCTAAATATATTCGGCGTCGTCAACACATCTATCCCCTGCCGGATATGCAGTTCGCGCGGCACCCCTTCAATAAATCTGTCATAATCATATATACGGTATGTCACATCGCTGTTCTGCTGTGTCTCGATCAATAAAAAACCGCCTTTGATTGCATGCAGCGTCCCCGGATCAATCTGTACACAATCACCTCTCCTGACAGGGACTTCGTTGATAAGTTCCTCCCATCTGGCATTTAAGATCTTGTCCTCTAAATCCTCTCGATCCTTCGCTTTATTACCCATAATAATCGCGGCATTCTCAGGACAGTCCAGAATATACCAGCATTCTTTCTTTCCGGAAGAATGTTCATGCTCCTTGGCGTAGGCATCTCCCGGATGCACCTGCAGGCTCAGATTTTCTTTTGCATCAATCAGTTTTACCAGCAGCGGAAATTTTTCCGTATTCAGGTTGCCGAACAATTCCGGCGCTTCTTTCCACAACTGCGACAATGTCTTACCCTTGTATACTCCGCTGGCAACCTCAGAGTCCACATCGGGATTTGCCGAAACTGCCCAGCATTCCCCAATATGATCTTCCATCCCCGTTTCATATCCCCATTCCGTCTTTAAGCGGTTACCACCCCAGATACGCTCTACAAACCGTGGTTTTAAATGTAATATCTGTCTTGGCTTCTGATTGATCGAAAGATTCGCCCCATTACATTCTGCCGTCTTCTGAAACCAGAAGGCAGAATCCTTTGCAATCCTCTGTTGCGTGGCAAAATCCACCCAGATCATTCCAAACCGCTCGCTGTAACCTTTTTCCCATTCAAAATTGTCAAGGAACGTCCATTGGAAATATCCTCTCACGTCAGCGCCTTCATCCACCGCTTTCTGCAGCGCAGAGAGATACTGATCTAAAAATTCGATCCTTTCATTGTCATGGATCCGTCCGTCAATTGCAACATTATCCGCACAGGAAACTCCATTTTCCGTAATGTAGATCGGAAGCCCATATCTTTCATAAACAAATCTGACCGCCCAATACAGACACTCAGGCGTATTCGGCCACTTGGACGCCGTAATCGGCAGTCCGTCAGGAGTCGCATCCCATACAGGCTCTCCGTCTTTCCCCGCGCTGATGTAATAACCATTATAAATATTCTGCCCCATAAAATCCAGCGGCTGATGGATCAGCTTCATATCCTCCTCCGTGATCTTCGGCAGATATTCCGCATATTTTTTCAATCCCTCTTCCGGATATTTCCCTAAAAATACCGGATCAGAGAACCATGATACATTCCATGACCAGTTGCTCAGCTGTTGATAAAATCCAAAATATACCTTCTTTGCCGCCTCAATATCCTCCGGCTTTTCACTTGCCGGTATGGCAACGCCGCAGGTAGGCGCATAACCGATCTGAATCTCTTTCTTTGCATATTTACGAAGGTTGATCACCGCTTTTCCATGGGCGCGCAGCGCATTGTGCGCAATCTGAAATACCTCTTTGGTCGTCAACTCCTTACCGGGCGCATGAACACCTCTGTCATAACCAAGTCCGACAAAGCACTGCGGCTCATTTAACGTAATAAAGTAATCGCAGATATCCGTAAAATTTTCCGCAATGACTTTCGCATATTCCCCAAACCATTCAATCACGTTTTCATTTAACCATCCGCCCTGATCCTCCAATGCCTGCGGCAAATCCCAGTGATACATGGTCAGATACGGAACGACGCCGTTCTTCTTCATCTCACGGATCATATCACGGTACATCATTATCGCCTTCTCATTCACTCTGCCGGTCCCTTCCGGCATGATGCGCGGCCAGCTCACGGAAAAACGGTAAGCCTTGATATTCAGATGCTTCAGCATCCTGAAATCTTCCGCATAACGATGCATATGATCACATGCAGTCAGTGCATTTCTTCCCTCCTGGATCTTGCCCATCTCCGGCATATCGTCCCAAATATTTTTTCCTCTGCCGTCCTCCGGATCAGTCCCTTCTATCTGATACGCACTGGAGGACACACCCCACACAAAATCATCACGAAACATAGTTTTCTTTGTCCTTTCCGTTAATATATACTCCGTTTTACATATCTCTTCTTTTTAACTTAAGGTTATGTAGATCTCATCGGTATATTCCCTTATTCTAAATTAATCTTAAGAAGCTCCTATTAAATCAGCGTTTACTTTACTAAAATAATTAACACGACGCAATTACCGACACCAAATAAAACTCTACTGCATCATCCTCATGGGTCTCCTCGATCCGGATCACCAGATCATGCTTTTTGTTCTCTCCATGATAAAGCAAAGTCTCCAGGGCAAGGTTATCGCCCCAGTCCAGATCAAAATTGGCATCCAAAATCACGGCATGCTCCTCGTCGCCATCCAAAATTGCCTTAGCAATCGGTGCAGGTTTTTTCACAGACTGACGAAACTGTACTGCAATACCATTTCCTTCCAAACAAAAATGAATTTCAGCGCCCTTTTCCTTTGCTGTCCATCCGCCCTTATATACGTCCGTATAATAATCCTTCTCCCTCGTATCCGGCACAAATCCCTGCATCTTTGGCGTACAATCTTTACACTGATATCTGGTCGAATGTTCATAAGCGTCTGCTGTCATCGGAGCAGGCATCGCAGCTTCTTCCTCTACCGTGTCCTTTTCCTGATCGATCTGTTCCAAATAGTAGGTAATGACATCCGCCAGCATCCGGTGTCCCCTGTCATTCGGATGCAAATCATCCTCAGTGACGTCCCTGCTGCCAAAATTGCCTGCCATCATCTTTGCATAAATAGTGGACTGCATACTGACACAGGGAAGCTGATAATATTTTCCCAGTTCCCGGTGAATTTCCTCCGCTGTCTTTCCAACATCATATTGGATATTATGTATGATCATCACAGCAGGAGCTGATCCATTCCCATAAAGATAACGCAGCAGACCTTCATAGGTCTCCTGAAAAAATGGAGTATTTTCATCATTGACCGAAAATTCTACAAAGACCAGATCCGGATGATACGCAAGCACGTCATGATCTACCCTGGCGATTCCAAATTGTGATGTTGTTCCGCCGATACCGGCATTCACATATACCACCTCGGCTTTGGGATATCTTTCCTTCCACCACAAATAGGTCAGATAGGCATAACATTTTTCATGCACGGTTGCCAGACACCCCTGCGTAATCGAACCTCCCAAAAAAGCAATCGTGACCTTTTCACCTTTCTCTGCACGACGCATCACCTTTTTCATCCGCTCCCAGCTGCCACGGTTCACCATACCATCCGACAGGGACAATGAAAAATCTTTCTCCGCCATTTTTCCTGTGCTCCTTTCCAAAGTCGTTAGTTTAATCAGTTTCCCCGATCTCTTTCCGAATAACCCGCTTAATCAGGATGTCAGCTGCATACCACCATAATCCCGGTACGATCATGACGCTCCACGGCATCAGGTAAACGGCCAGTAACGCTGCCGCAATCAGTCCCACCAATGCTATGGTCGTAAGCAGATAACGAAATGTCAAATAAAATGAAATCTTGAAAATTTCAAAAAAATTACCTTCAAATATCCGGAGGCAGGGATAATAATAACAATTTAAGCCTAGCGAAAAAAACAGGATGCCATATAAAACATACGATATCACCAGCGCATATTCTGCTTCATATCCATACAAATAAATACAGTCAAAGATCAGCCATGCATAAAAGATAAGATTCACAGCCTGTACCGGTATTGCCCTCTTCCAGTCTCCTGTAAATCCGGCAAAAAATTCTTTCGTAATATATCCTTGATTTTTTCTGTTCTTTTCTGTGGCACGTGACGCCCCCATAGCCGAACATCCCATAGTAATCAAGGGAATGGATGTCACCAGCCAGAGCAGACCTGTCCAAATGATGTTTCCCAATGTATTCATAAAGCCGGAAAATGATCCCTCCAGCCCAAAAAAATCTTTCAACTTACGGTCTTTTTGTTTCTCGGTATTATTATGTTTTTCTCCATCATTTTTCATTTACGCCTACTTTACTTCTCTGCGAAGCAATCAAATTGCTAAAGCA
>DLOP01000140.1:15628-16236 GCA_002478505.1 Lachnospiraceae bacterium UBA7481 | reverse complement strand
TCAATATAATACAGTTGATCTGCTACATGGTTCCCTATCTGATTATCGGATATGATATTCTGAAAAAGGCAGTAAAAGGGATTAGAAATAAACAGATTTTTGATGAGAATTTTTTGATGGCTGTGGCAACGGTGGGCGCTATTCTTCTGGGCGAATATGAAGAAGGCGTAGCGGTTATGCTGTTCTACCAAATCGGAGAGCTTTTCCAGAGTTACGCTGTGGGAAAGAGCCGACGCAATATTAGTGAACTGATGGATATCCGACCGGATTATGCCAATATGGAACGGGATGGAAAGACAGAGAAGGTAGATCCCGATATTGTAGAGATCGGTTCTGTCATCGTGGTGAAGCCGGGCGAAAAGATTCCAATTGACGGTGTTATTATTGAGGGAAATTCCACCCTGAATACAAGCGCACTGACTGGGGAAAGCATCCCCAGAGAAGTGAGTGTAGAGGATGAAGTGATCAGTGGATGCATTAATTTAGACGGAGTAATAAAGATACGTACCACCAAGGAATTCGGAGAATCAACGGCTTCCAAGATTCTGGAATTGGTTGAGAACGCAAGTTCCCGGAAATCAAAGTCTGAGAATTTTATCAGTAAATTT
>DLOP01000140.1:15380-15568 GCA_002478505.1 Lachnospiraceae bacterium UBA7481 | reverse complement strand
TGGGACTGGAACCGGCATGGGGGATCTGGGTATACAGGGCTTTGACATTTCTGGTAATCAGCTGTCCCTGCGCATTGGTAATCAGTATTCCCCTCAGCTTTTTTGCGGGCATCGGCGGCGCGGGAAAACAGGGAATTTTGATCAAGGGTTCTAATTATCTGGAAACGCTTGCCGATACTAAATATGTA
>DLOP01000140.1:14703-15307 GCA_002478505.1 Lachnospiraceae bacterium UBA7481 | reverse complement strand
CGAATATGCAGCTCTGGTGGAAAGCTATTCCACGCATCCCATCAGCAAAAGCTTACAGAAAGCATACGGTAAGGAGATCGATCAGTCCCGGGTCAGCCAGGTGGAAGAGATCGGCGGAGAAGGAATTACGGCATTAGTGGATGGGAAAAAAGTCGTTGCCGGCAACCATCGACTGATGAAACGTCTTGGCATTGCATATCAGGAGTGCCACAGCGCAGCCACGATCGTCCATATGGCGGTAGACGGAACATATATGGGGCACATCGTAATTTCAGATGTGATTAAGCCGCATGCAAAAGAAGCCATAGCCGCTTTAAAGAAAACAGGTGTCCATAAAAATATTATGTTAACCGGAGACAGCGATAAGGTTGCCAGACAGGTTGCCGCGGATCTGGAGATCGATGAAGTAAGAAGTGAATTGTTACCCGGCGACAAAGTTACGGCAGTGGAAGAGTTGCTTTCTCAGAAAGAAGCAAAAGAAACTCTTGCCTTTGTGGGTGACGGCATCAACGATGCACCTGTATTAGCCAGAGCGGATATTGGCATTGCCATGGGTGCGCTTGGCTCTGATGCGGCGATAGAAGCAGCGGATATCGTATTGATG
>DLOP01000140.1:14459-14592 GCA_002478505.1 Lachnospiraceae bacterium UBA7481 | reverse complement strand
ATATGTGGCTGGCGATCTTTGCGGACGTGGGCGTAATGGTACTGGCGGTGCTCAATGCCATACGGGCATTATTTGTGGCGAAACTGTAGCATAACTTTATGTAATAAATATAAAAAGATAATTGCAAAAGAGT
>DLOP01000140.1:3311-14403 GCA_002478505.1 Lachnospiraceae bacterium UBA7481 | reverse complement strand
TGGAACATATATTTTCAAACTTCGAGTTATGTAAACCTCATGGCCCGAATTGTGGAACGAAAAATGATTAAGCAATTGTTTTGCGATCACCTATGTAGCATATAAATAGATAATTGCGAAACTCTCAATAGCAGAAATTTTATTGTGCGGCATTGACAAATTCATAAGCAGGTGCTGGGGAACCGCCGGCACTTAGATGCCGTATTGTGGCATCTTATGTGCCGCTGCGTGCGACGCGCAGCGCGAGCGTGCCTGCGATGAATTGTCAATGATGCACAATAGAAAATAAATATGCCAGAGTTTCGCAATTGCCTAGTAGCATATAAATATTGAAAGGAAATACCATTATGCACATTCACGAAGATATTGAAATATGTGAAAATAAGGAGATTCATACAGACCTGCTAAAACAGGTCAGAGATACCCTGCCGGAAGAAAACCAGCTTTACGACCTTGCGGAGTTGTTTAAAACCTTTGGGGATTCTACGAGGATTCGGATTTTATTTGTGTTATTTGAGGCGGAGGTATGCGTATGCGATATTGCGGAGGCTCTTCATATGACACAGTCCGCCATTTCCCACCAGCTTCGGATCTTGAAGCAGAGCAAGCTGATCAAGAGTAGAAGAGATGGAAAATCCATCTTTTATTCTCTGGCGGATGATCATGTCAAAACGATTATTGCGCAGGGAATGGATCATATTCTGGAAGACAGGCAATAAATTGGAAAGGATGTTTTTTTATGATACGGATCTATACATTTACGCATAAAAAATATGACCTGCCACCGGATGACTTATATCAGCCGCTTCATGTGGGCCGGTCGCTTCATGGGGATCTTGGCTATCCGGGGGATGATACCGGTGATAACATTTCCCATCTGAACCAATATTATAGTGAGCTGACAGGGATCTACTGGATCTGGAAGAACTGCAAGGATGTGGATTATGTCGGTACAAGCCATTACCGCAGATATCTTCTGGATGAGGAACGGAAACTTTTTACTGCGGAGAAATATCTTTCCTCTTTAAAAGAGTATGATATCATTACTACCAGACGGGTTGTGCTGAATAATTCGTATCATTATGGGTTTGCTGCCAATCATAATATTGCTGCGCTGGATATGGTAGGAGAGATATTGAAGGAGAAATATCCTCCATATTATGAAACATTTGTCCGGCTGGTGAATGGACCGGAGACTTACTTTGGTAATCTGTTTGTGACCGATAAAAAGAAATTTGATGCTTACGCGGAATGGCTTTTTGATATATTTTTTGAGGTGCAGAAGAGGATTAATTTGGATACCGATGAGGATGATTATCATAAACGGGTATTTGGATTTATCTCGGAATTTCTTTTGCTTGTATGGGTACAGGCAAACCAATATAAGGCATTGGAATGCATGGTGGGCGTTTTTGGAGAAAAGGCAGAGACCCGGGAAATGAAGGAAAAACTTGCAGAATTTCTGAAAAAACAGGATATCGACGGCGCCAAAGCTTATTTTATGGAGAGTTGGAAATCAAGACCGGATATTATGATGGAAGCATCCGACCTGACCGGGGAACTTCGGCTAATTATGCAGGTCATCACGACGGCGGATCATGAAAAACGAAACGGACTGCGTACAGTATTGGAACAAGGCATGGAATTGCCGGAATTGATCCATATCTTCAGGGATCTTAACAGCCGGATCAGTCACTGGAAAACCATACATACGATCGATTCACAGGATGATATGCTTCGGGAAATCCATCAGCACAATGAAGAATATGCTGATCTGTACCGGCAGGGAATCTCTGATATTGCGGTGTTAATTGCAGTGAAACTGCTGATCCAAGGATAAGTCCGTTGATAGAGTGATAATAATAATTGCCTCTACAACTATTCGCAAAAGGAAAGTTTTGCGAATAGTTACATTGGTCAGAGGGATCCATTCTTTATGAGATAATCCGAGACAACTACCGGCGGCTTTGCCGCCTTTCGTTAAACATTTCTCAGTGTTGTAAGAATCTGCTCAAAATATTCCGGCAGCGGACTGTCAAACATAACAGGCTTTTTTGTAGCCGGATGGACAAATCCCAGCGTTTTGGCATGAAGCGCCTGACCATCAGTTCTAAAACGATTAGATTTTTTGCCATATAATTCATCGCCAAGTAAAGGATGCCCCAGACTTGCCATATGGACGCGGATCTGGTGTGTGCGGCCGGTTTCCAGATTGCATCTGATATACGTATATTGTGAAAAACGCTCAAGCACTTGATAATGTGTAATGGCTGATTTTCCGTTTTTTTGATTAATGCTCATTTTTTTTCGCTCACCCGGATGCCTGCCAATGGGTTGGTCGATGGTACCGGCGCTTTCTTTGAGTACACCGGTTACGATTGCATGATAGGTTCTCTGAATACTGTGTTCTTTTAGTTGCATAGCAATATCATTGTGACAGGTGTCATTTTTACAGATCACAAGCAGGCCCGTGGTATCCTTATCAATACGATGAACAATGCCGGGACGCATAACGCCGTTGATTCCCGATAAATGATCCCCGCAATGATACATGACAGCATTGACTAATGTATTGTCAAAATGCCCTGCCGCCGGATGAACAACCATATTCTTCGGCTTGTTTATGACGATTAGATTGTCATCTTCATAAATAATATCAAGAGGGATCGCCTGGGGCTGGATTTCCGGCAGGACAGGCTGTGGCACGATGATCGACACCTCATCTTCCATATGCAGTAAAGAGGAGGCTTTCACCGGTTTTTCATTCACGGTGACAGCGCCCTCTTTAATAAGCTTTTGAATATAATTTCTTGAACATTCTGCAAGAAGGCTGCTCAGATATTTATCCAGCCGTTCATTTTCCTGCTCTGCTTCCACGGTAAAACGATACTCTGACATGTACCCGTGTCCATTTCCTTTCTTATTAGTTATCTGATTTACTTATTTTCTGCATCTTTTTCCTGGACTTTCTTTCTGCGAAGAAAATCAAGATCTTCCTCCTTAAAAAAGAATAAAAGTAAAACTGCAAGCCATAATGTTGTCACGGTAATAAAAATATCCGCCACATTAAATACAGGAAAGTCAATGAGTTTAAAGTAGATAAAATCAACCACATATCCACGTATTCCCCGGTCTATGGTATTTCCGACTGCGCCTGCAAGGATAAAACTGAGTGCAATATGAAGCTTTCGATATTTTTTCCCCGGAGGAAGTTTAAGAAGCAGCCATGCAAATAAAAAAAATACGGCGGCGGCAATCACTAAAAAATAGATCCGTTTGCCCTGCAGCATACCGAATGCCGCGCCCCGGTTCTCAACATAATTCAGTTCCAATATATTCTTAATGACCGGAATTGCCGGCTGAGCCTTTAAAAACTGCGTGGCTAGCGCTTTTGTCCACTGATCCAAGGCTATGCCTGAAGACAGAATAACCAGATCCAGAAATAACATTATTTTATTGAGCTGCTTATTATTCGTTCTCATCAAAATTGATCTCCTGCAATGCCGCAAGCATTTCTTCCGCCGTTACACTTGTATCGATGACAGCCTTCCCGACTTTTTTTAATAGAATAAATTTAATCCCTCCGGCATCCGATTTTTTATCGGCTTTGGTCAGTTCCACAATTTTTTCTGGTGAAATCTCCGTCATACTGATCGGCAGCCGGAACGGCACAAACATATCACGGATCTCATAATATTCCTCCATGGACAGTTTTCCTTTTTTCCATGATATATATGCGGCGCAGACGCTGCCAAGCGCAACACATTCCCCGTGTAGAAGCTTGAAATCCATATATTTTTCAATGGCATGTCCCAGCGTGTGACCAAAGTTTAGGATTGCGCGTTCTCCATTCTCATATGGATCGCGTTCCACTACCCGCTGCTTGCACTGACAGCAGGTCTCAATCATTTCCTCCAGTGTTGCCGGATCCCGGTCATGGATCTCATACATCTTTTCCAAGATCCATTCATAAAAGGAGGCGTCCATGATCAGTCCGTATTTCATCACTTCTGCCATGCCGGAATAAAACTGCCTTGCATCCAGCGTTGACAGTGTTGCCGTATTGATATATACCAGTTTAGGCATATAAAAAGCGCCGACCATATTCTTGTACTGATCAAAATCAACGCCCGTCTTGCCGCCGATACTGCTGTCCACTTGAGCCAGCAGGCTTGTGGGTATCTGGATCACTGAGATCCCACGCATATAAATGGATGCCGCAAATCCCGCCAGATCGCCGACTACACCGCCGCCCAGTGCAATGATACAGTCCTTACGGTCAAACTGATGCTCAATGAGCTCCTTTAATACCGCTTGTATGGTAACTAAATTTTTGCTGTCCTCTCCGGCTGGAAATGTTGTGGAATAAACTTCTTTATAAACTGTTGCTGCTTTTTCACTGACAGCATCAAGATAAATCGGTCCCACATTGGTGTCCGTTACGATCATGCACCGTCTGTTACGATACGGCTCTAACCTTTCGGCAAGCGCCTCGAAATCATTTTCTATAATAATGTCATAAATCGGTTTTTTGTTCATGGTAACTGATAGTTTTGCTGACATTCCCGTTTTCTCCTGTTGTTTTAATGTTACCGCCGCGCGGTTTCGTTATAATCTTATCAAGCTATTGCAATTATGTCAATCAAATACATACATCAATTCAAAAACAGCGGCACAAAACTATTATGCCGCTGTTTACGTCATACTTATGTATCTGATCAGTCTTCTGACGATCCGATCAGATCCTGAAATGCGCCTGAAATTTCCACACCATCAGGAACAATAATGAAAATACTATTAGAAATTTTTTGCATGATACCGTTCATTGCATAGGTTGAACCCATTGCAAAATCCAGAATCCTTCTTGCTGTCTCCACATCAATACTTTCAAGATTTAGGATCACTGTCCTGCCTTCCAGCAGAGTATCTGTAATTGTCTTGGCATCTTCCATTGTTTCCGGCTTAATGCCGAATACATCTCCATTTCCACCGGTATTGCCTTTTTTACGGCTGATCGGCATCGGTGTAACTTTCTGGATTTTTTTCTTAGGTTTTTCTTCTTCCACGTAATCTCTTTCTGCCTGTTTATAGGAAGGCACCCTTACAAGATTATCATCAATATATTCTTCATCATCATAGTATTCATCATCGGGTTCTCTCATCTTGAATGCATTCAGAAATTCGCCAATTGCTCCCATTCCTCATATCCTCCATTTTTATTATTCCTATGGCAATGATTACCATAATTATATTATGTAACTTATTTGGAATTATGTCAACTCTTTTTTTAAAATTTTTCTAAAAAATATTAAATAATTAATAAAAATGCTATTCAAATATAAAATCATCCGGCGAAACTACGGATGCATCCAGTACGATATAATCATATTCATTGATGCCGCTTGGCGTATTTTTTTGGATAATGGCATATTCATCATTCTGATACAGGATCACGATCTGCCTGAACTCTGCATATCCCTGATTGATACAATAAACGCCGACCAGCTCCCCTATCTGGCTGACTGCATTTTCACTCATGGAATTTTCCAGTAATAGATAATCCCCGATTTTTAACTGATTTGCGTCTACATAGATCCCCTCTTCTTTTTCGGCATATACAGCTACCGAGACAATCTCCGAAGACTGCTGACCATCTTCCAGAAACGTCTTTCTCAGGAAGGTTGAATTATTGGCGTCTATCCTATCGATACGGTAGGCTTCCGGAACTACGTTAAACTGACGATAATCGATTGCTGAAATAGGGATCTTTAATCCCTGTTCATTGCGTGTAATCAGCTCAATATCAATATAACGCTCATTGCAGAAGGTTACGACGGAATTGTTCAAGGAAAGATATGCATAAAATGAATCTCCCATCTGTTGCACCCGAATTGCTGCCCATACCGTTTCCTGCGTCGATAAAAATTTTATCTCCGCATAAGTCTCGCCCATCAACTCCAGCGCCCGTTCTTCCTCTAACTGAATTGCCAGCATCCAGTTCTCGGAAGTGATCATCTTATAGACATCTTGCCCCTGCTCTACCAGCGTATTATTGATAAGCTGTTGTCTTTCATATTGCTCCGTGTCAAACATTTCCGGCGTGATTCCATTTTCCGAAATATTTTCATATCCATCTGTGTGATAGACGACATACCCTGCCTTCGGGGCGCGGTTCAACTTTACCAGATCTAAATTGATATCGGTCTGTCCTTCATCCAGTTCGTTTAAAATATTCATATTGACCAGCTTTAGGATAGATCCGTCCATGGAATACAAAAAATCATACACCTCTGAAAAATGAGATTTATCAAAGGCAGAATTAAAATTAATGATATCTGTTTTGAGATTGGAAAGATCCTGATCGGATAAAGAATTTTCCCCAAGATTCCCCTGATTCAACAGCTCGTCCAATGCACCGCCCTGATCAATGATATACAACAGATCTCCGCAGGCTAAGTGTTCGCCCTCTCTTGCCAGATAATTGATATATCCCGTATCGGCACATTGAAATACCTCCTCTTCCCGAATGGCGATTCCTGTATAAACGCTGGAAATTGCCAGTGAACCTTCCTTCACCTGATAAGAGGAGATATCATTTCTGTTGATCAGCTTAAAAAACTGACTGATAATATAAACAATAATAAGCAGAACTATAATTAAGCCTATCTGCCTGTTATTTGTATTTTGTTGCCTTCTTTGCTTTCCCATTTTAAATAAAGCCTGTGCTCGCCTGTTTTAAAGTGATATAATGACGTCTGCGCGGTATTTTTCCGGAATAGAGCTTTCGTCCATTGCTATGCTCATATACAGAGTAATATTCATGCGATTGCTTAAGTCAGCAAATTTATCAAGTACTGCCTGAATATCTTCTTTCTGTGCAGAAGCAATCCTTAAGAAATTGTCAAAATAAAGCTGCTCAAGATCGTGATCTGTTGAAATGATTCCGCATACGAAGCCGTAAAACTCATCTGTCGTCTTAAAATCAAACTCAGATACATCCACAAGCCTAATCTTATTATTCAGTTCATACATATGCTTCTTATTCTTATCAAGATAAGCGATCGTGCCGTTTACCTTGATGATCTCCTGATTTGCTTTTTCCAAAAGTTTTGTTGTCTTTCCTTTTCCTTCATTTCCGACAATCAATTGAATCATGCTTCCATCCTCCGAATTTTATGTGTTAGTATGTATAAAAACAAAAATCAACCTAAAATTATTATACAGTATTATGCCGGATAGTACAACTCATATTTCAAAAAGAAATGAAGTTTCATCCGAAGCCATATCAAACTATTTCAAAATGACGTCCTCGCAAAGCTGTTTCATTAGGTGGTAAAGCTGTTCTTCATTGCCCGCTCCCATGACGACGCAGATATAGGGATTCCCTGCGGCATCCGAAGCATACAAGATGATACATTTTCCTGCAGCCATAGTACTGCCCGTCTTTCCACCAATGATCGATACACCGGCCGGCGAATCATATATTTGGGACAGGAACTTATTGGTGGTGGTGATATCCCTGCTGGTTTGCGTTCCATCAGCCCGAATGTATTCCACGGTATAGGAGGTAGTATTGATGATCTGTTGAAAGATATCATGCTTCACCGCCGCATTAAAGATCAGATATAAGTCATATGCCGTCGTATAATGTTCTTCATGCGACAATCCATGCGGATTTACAAAATGCGTATTGGTTGCACCAAGCTGAAGCGCCCGTGTATTCATCATTTCCACAAACGCCTCCTCAGAACCTGCCACATGCTGCGCCAGTGCCAGTGCCGCATCATTGGCGGAATATACCAGAGTCGCATAAAGAAGATTCTGTACGGTGATCCGGTCTCCCGCTTTCAGATTAAAGAGCTGCACGCCATCTTCATAGATCGCCACATCACCGATCAGCACAACGTCTTCCATACTGCAGTTTTCAATAACAAGCAGCGCGGTCATGATTTTTGTCAGTGATGCCGGGTTGAGGCGTTCATTGGCCTGATAGGAATATAATACTTCCTCATGATTAAGGTCATATATGCATGCGGCATTCAGCGCGTCTACAACAGCCGTGCTGCTTGCTGTTACATCATCTGCTGTTGCACACAGATCGGAAGCAAACAGTGACATCTGCGTCTGTGATTCATTAGCCTCTATGGAAAAGCTGTTGTTGGTCTGCAGCGTCCCATAAGGAAGCGGAATTTCTTCAGAAGCGCAGGCGGACAACAATGCTGCTGTCAGCAAAGCAAAACATAAAACTGTAAATTTTTTAAAATCATTATTTATACTCACGCCACTCAAATTCTCCTCGTTCCAGAGATTTTATCAATAATTCCGCAGAAGCCAGATTGGTTGCCAGCGGAATATTGTGCATATCGCACAGCCTGACAAGATTGTTGACATCCAGTTCATGGGACTTTGGAGTCAACGGATCACGCAAGAAGATGACCAGATCGATCTGGTTGTGTTCAATCTGAACGCCGATCTGCTGTTCTCCGCCCAGATGCCCCGCAAGATGCTTGTGGATCGTAAGATTCGTCACCTCTTCTATCAGTCGTCCCGTGGTACCGGTTGCATATAAGATATGCTTGCTTAAGATACCGCGGTAAGCGATACAAAAATTCTGCATCAGTTTTTTCTTTGCATCATGAGCAATTAACGCAATATTCATGCTTATCCTCCATACTGCGAATGGCTTTTATGGCTCTGTCTTTAGTTAAAGGCGGAGACATTAACGGCTTAGGCTTTGTCGCAGCGCAAAACCCGTATCGTCCTCTTTTTCACTGCTTGTCCGTCTGCGGTTTCCATGCTGCAGTTTAACATTGAAAACAAATCCCATTCCAATATACATACTGACCAGCGAGGTCAGTCCGTAACTGACAAATGGCAACGGTATTCCGGTATTCGGAAGTATTCCGGTGGTAACCGAAATATTGATAAAGCTTTGAAAACATACAATCGAACCCACTCCACTGCAGATTACGGCGCCTGCAATATCATCTGCCCGCATGGCACCCATATAGCATCTTGCCGTGATCGCCATCAAAAGCAATATGACTGCACAGCTTCCGACAAATCCCATTTCTTCGCCAATAATGGCAAAGATAAAATCTGTCTGCGGTTCCGAAATATAATTTCCGTTTTTCACAGAACCTACTTCGTTATTGTTCAGACCCTTGCCCCACAGCTGCCCCGATCCTATGGCGGTAATGGAGTTTTGCTGCTGATATGCAGTGGTCAAGGAATACTTTTCAGGATTTAACCATGCATAAATTCGTTCCTGCTGATAATCCTCAATCAATGTCTGATCCGGCTGCAGTACAATAAATAAAAAGATGACGCCGACCGGAATCGCAACGGCAAGCAACCCCAAAATGATCTTATAGCTTAATCCCCCCACATAAAGTATCACGCAGAAAATAACTGCCACCATAATGCTTGTCGACATGTCCGGCTGCTTGTAGATCAATGCCAGCGGCGGAAGCAGCAAAAGTATCATTTTCGCCAATGTGCTGAATGTATTCAAATTATCCTTATGCTTTATTATAAACTGTGCATAAAAAAGTATCAACAGTATTTTTGCAGTTTCTGACGGTTGAAATCGGATTCCTGCGATTTCCAGCCATCGCTGAGCATTATGGGACGAATCACCCACCAACTGAACTAAGACCAGCAGTCCGAGATTCAAACCATAAATCAGCCATTGCAGTTTTAATATGAGGTGATAATCCACACAGGCAATCACCGCCATCAGAAATATGCCAAGGATGGCACCGCCAATCTGTCTGGTCTGTACGGATTCCTTGGCACTTCCGATCGCAAGGATGCCTATAATTGTCACTGTGAGTAACAATAATAGAAGTAAAAAATCAAAATTTTTAATATGGTACTTTTGTGGCATAATACTATCCTTTATTTTAATTATCTTTTTATCTGCATAATAGTTTATTTTCTTTAATAATCATTATTCTCAAGTTTTTATTTTGAGCGCAATTCCAGAATAGGGATATTGGCGCGGATCGATGGTATCCGGCTGCCCCGTTCCTGATTTTTTGTCTGCGTAATCTGTATTTCCGTGCTTTCCACATCAATGCGCATATATTTTGACAATACGCCGATGATATCTTTTTTGATCATTTCTACCATTTCCGGAGAACATTCCGTCCGATCGGAGATTAACAGTATTTTTAGTCTGTCTTTTGCTACGCCGCTTGATGAATGTCTTTTGAAAAGAGATAAAAATTTATTCATAGTCCGCTCTCCTTTCTGCTAAACACGATGGAAGATGCCGCTGAATCTGGCCCATAAAGTAATACTCTTGTCCAATTCCATCAGAGGAATCTCCTCCCCGGTGACGCGCTTGGAAATATTCAGATATGCCTTTCCCGCCTGCGTTGCACTACCGACAAGCGGTTCCCCCTGATTGGTGGAGATTACGACATTTTCATCATCCGGAACCGCGCCGATCAGTGGGATAGCCAGGATATCAATGACGTCATCGATCGTCATCATTTCACCGCGTCTGATCATATCATGCCTGAGGCGGTTGATGACAAGTTCGATCTTCTCAAATTCATTGGCTTCCAATAATCCGATAATACGGTCTGCATCACGGATCGCCGAAACCTCCGGCGTCGTTACAACCAGTGCTCTGTCTGCACCTGCGATGGCATTTTTAAATCCTTGCTCAATGCCCGCGGGACAGTCTAAAAGGATGTAATCATACTGTTCTTTTAATTCCTGGATCAGTTTTTTCATCTGTTCCGGCGATACGGCGCTCTTATCTTTCGTCTGCGCCGAGGGCAGAAGATAAAGCGATGGATAACGCTTATCTTTAATTAACGCCTGTTTGATACGGCAGTTTCCTTCAATCACATCGACAAGATTATAGACGATGCGGTTCTCCAGTCCCATAACGACATCAAGATTTCTTAGTCCGATATCCGTGTCAATAAGGACAACGCTTTTTCCAAGGGACGCAAGTCCCGTTCCTACATTTGCGGTCGTAGTTGTCTTTCCGACTCCGCCTTTCCCTGATGTAATGACAATTACTTCACTCATTTGGTCTCCCTCCAAAATTAATAATTGTCCCCTAAAACATGAT
>DLOP01000140.1:0-3272 GCA_002478505.1 Lachnospiraceae bacterium UBA7481 | reverse complement strand
ATCCGTTTTAGTAATTCTTTGGTGTAAGGCTCTATATTAATTTTATCATTAGATGCATATGCAATCTGGGGAAGCAGTTTTGGCTTGATCCCCCAGCGTGGCTTTTTCGCAGGCTGATAGCAAAGACGGCCGATCCTAAGTTCCTCCGGTGCCATTTCCATAGCTAAGATTACCTGTTTGGAAGCCTCCTCGTTATGTACCGTGTCATTTTTTCCTGCCGGCGGATGTGTTTTGGGAGTTTCCGAAGAACTGATCCCCGCATAAGCCTCTCCATATAAACCGCCAAAGATAAAAATGCTTTTCTCTGATATGATCGTGCATCCCGGATGAACATCGCCGATGATGACCACATCCTTTTCAGAATCTATAAACTCCTGGTTAATGACGGAGTTTCTAATATAACAAATGTCATTTTTTTTATATTCTTCTGCAACGATACGGATGCAATGCTGTAATGTATCCGCTGCCTTGGAAAGATCTACAAGACAGATGATATTGATATCCGTACATTCTGTAATAATATCGCAAAAATGATCCTGCTCCTCTTCCGTCATTTCTCTCCCTTCAAATGACAACGCCATTTTTGCGTTTCCAAAAAATTTACGTCCGTCGGTCAGCTTTTGACGAAGCGCCGCTTCCAGATCTTCCATACCGCCTTCCGAATCCATTATGATTCTGAGCCCATTAGCGGAACTCTTTATTTTGATTAGGGTATTCATAATCTTCCTTTCTGGCATCAATCGGTTGTGGTGCTTCCGCCGACTGCTTCTGATGCCTCACCGTTGATCAGTTCCGTATGATCCATTAGATCAAAATAATACGTAAATATATCTTTTCCCAACTGTGCTGCATAATCTGAGGAATATCCATGTGCAATACGAACGGCAATCGCGATCTCAGGTGAGTTATAAGGGGCATAAGCAACAAACAATGCATGATTTGGTTTGTTTTCCGCCTCCTGCGCCGTTCCTGTTTTTCCGGCACAGATTACTCCAAAGTCATTAAAATATGATTTTCGTTCGATCACCCTGCGCATACCGGTGTGAATCGCGTTCCAAAGATTATTGTTTAAACTTACATAGTTCCGAACATTTGGGGTATAACTACGCAGTACTTCTCCCCGCGAATTCCGTACGGATTCGATCAGGCTCAACTGATATACTGTACCACTGTTGGCTATTGTTGTGACATACCGTGCGAGTCCCACCGTCGTATAGTTATGATTGCCCTGTCCGATTGCTGACGGTACCGGATACTGTGTCGATACCTGCGGTTCTGATTCGGCAATCTCCACCCCGGACTTTTCACTAAATCCAAACATATCCGCATACCGGTAGATCCGTTCCATGCCGACGCTGTCATTATAGCCGGTTCCACTGTTTGCAAGGCGGTAGCCTACCTCATAGAAAAAGATATTACAAGAATTTTCTATGGCTCCGGTAACAGCAAGCGAACCATGTACACCGGTACATCTGGGCGGGGTAGTTCCTGCCAGCTTGTCCTCAAATACTCCATGGCAGGTAATCGTTTCTCCAAGCGTGATCACACCCTCTTCCACGCCCGCTACAGCAGAGAGCATCTTAAAGGTAGATCCCGGTGCGGTACGCTGCTGCGTTGCATAATTCCAAAGCGGTCTTGACATGTCACTGTTAAGCGCTGCTAAATAAGCGGAATCCGCATTATTGGCAAGCCGATTATTGTCATAACCCGGATAGGACACTAAGGCAAGCACTTCACCGGTATTTGGATTTGTAACAACGCAGGAACCGGAGCATGGTTCAAGTCCCAGCTGGGCAGGCGTAATATCCAGATTGGAGATCAATGATACCATAAAACTATAAGACGATACCTGTCCCAAAGTAAGACGGCTGACCCTTGTCGGGTCGATCTGTATGATATCCTGTTCCCAAAGAAGAAGACACACCTGTTTTCCACTGATATTATCATTTAAAAGCATATAGCGGTACAGTTTTTTGGAAAAACCGTTGTTATTGGTAAGATGCTCTATAATATAGTCGATCAGCGCCGTATAGATCTCCGTGGAATCGGAATACTGATTCTCCAGATGCAGTTTGCTGATATCGATCCAGTTTTTAGAGATAGCATAGGTTAAGAATGCACGAATGCTGATGGATTCTTCCGTTTTCCATCTTTGATAGACGGTGTCTGACTGATCGACTGCATCCATATTCAGTACGCCGTAATCATTAGAGGAAAGCATAGAGATAATAAAACTTTCATAGACCTGATATTCTTTACTCAGGTCCCTGTAAGCAGTGTCGCTCTCCATCATCTGCCTTCTAAGCTCATCAAATACGCTTGCCTGTTTACTCAAGAATGCTTGATATACGGCTTTTTCCGTTTCGCCTGCATATTCTTTGGAAAGATGGTTGATATCTATAACATTGTTATTGAACAGTGTATAATAAACATCATAGATCGGAATCTTCACATTACGTCCGGTCTGTTCCACTTCCTTTTCATTCACGATACGGCTCACCAGAATTCCAGCAATCTTTTGTTCTAATAAATTATAGATCGCAATCTGAAGTTCACTGTCTATCGTCAGATAGATATCGTTTCCGGCAATTGGCGGTATGACATTTTGCACCTCTATGATCCTGCCAAACTTATCCACATAGACGGTTTCAGACCCCTTTGTCCCCTGCAGCTCGTTTTCCATGGAATATTCTATCCCGGTCTTCCCAACAATGTCGGTAAGTGAATAGTTGGGATTGTCCGGAGACAGCAAGTCATATTCTTCCTGTGAGATCTTTCCGGTATAACCGATGATCGGCGCAAAATAAATACTGTTATTGTACCGGCGGATCGTATCCTCCTCGATGGCAACGCCCTGTAAGAGATCGCTGTTTTCCATTATGACGGCAACGGTCTTTTCGCTTACGTCTGTTGCAACCTCAGTAGAAATATATTTTTGGAAGGCATTCAAACTCAGGTTATATCTGATGTTGACGATCTTCAATATTTCTTCATTGGTATAGCCCATTCCCATTACGAAAGCGGTATGCTTTCCCGATTCATCGGTAAAATAACCTCCGATCCCAAATTTATTCTCTCCGGCCAGATAAGCAATGACGTCGTCCGGCGTCGCCGTTTTTTCCGGATAGGTAAGTTCCTGTATCGTCTTCCTGCCGTAAACATCCGCCAGAAAACGAAGCAGCGTATTCCCTTCTACGGCATACCGGTAATTGCCATTCTCATCCAGATAGATTTTAAAATCGCTGACGACCTCATCCCCGCTGCTCTCAATC
>DLOP01000166.1:6958-20071 GCA_002478505.1 Lachnospiraceae bacterium UBA7481 | reverse complement strand
TGCATGATAAATACTGCTATGAAAGAGCTGAGATGGCGCTTCATGACAGAGATGTTAAGCGTTACTTCGCAACAGGTGTTGCAGGTCTTTCTATCGTAGCTGACTCCTTATCTGCAATTAAGTATGCAACTGTTAAACCGATCAGGGACGAGGACGGTGTCATCGTTGACTTCGAGACCACCGGTGATTTCCCGAAATATGGTAATGATGATGACCGCGTTGACTTGATTGCACAGGACATCGTTCACAAGTTCATGACAGCGATCAGAAGACATCACACCTACAGAAACGGTATTCCTACAACTTCCATCCTTACCATTACTTCTAACGTAACATACGGTAAGGCAACCGGTAACACACCTGATGGACGTAAGAAAGGACAGCCGTTTGCTCCGGGCGCTAACCCGATGCATGGTCGTGATACTCATGGTGCGGTAGCTTCCCTGGCTTCTGTATCCAAGCTTCCGTTTAAGGATGCACAGGATGGTATCTCCAATACCTTCTCTATCATCCCGGGCGCTCTTGGTAAAGAGGATCAGGTATTTGCAGGTGATATTGATATCGACCTGAGCAAGAAATAAAACCAATACAAATGTCTGCGCTTTGTCTAAGCGCAAAGCGCAGATATCTATATCAAACAAAGAAGTGAGGTTCTCAGTATGGGCACAACAAAAAGCGAAGAAGAACTGATACAGGATATGGTTGCACAGTTAGACAATGGTTTTTCTAAAGGTGTCGGTCATGTGAATGTAGATGTTGAAGAGAATGCAGACGCTAAAAAAGATGTTCAGACTATGGGATGCACTGACTGTTCCAGAACACCACTGGCTTGCAGTGTTCCTACACTTCACCAAGGATTAGACGATTATCAATAATTTATATAAGGAGGATTATAATCATGGCAGACGCAAGTGCAACACAGGTAAACAACCTGGTATCATTATTAGATGGATACGCTACAAAGGGCGGTCATCATCTGAATGTTAACGTATTAAACAGAGATACTCTCTTAGATGCTCAGAAGCATCCTGAGAATTATCCCCAGCTGACGATCCGTGTATCCGGATACGCTGTTAACTTCATTAAGTTGACACCGGAGCAGCAGGCAGATGTTATCTCCCGTACGTTCCATGAAGCGATCTAATAAAAGATCTTTCTAATCAAATAAGACCTCCATAAGTATGCCGAACGCAGCTTATGGAGGTTTTTATTATTACTAAAAGGAACCCTTTAGCGCTCCCTTTACACTACCTGATGACGTTTAAAGATCCGGTACGACAGGCAGACACAGACACAGGAAGCAATTACAGCAAAGACAGGAAGAAAAACATAAGGCGGAATTACGACGCCAAATATTTCATACTGAAGATCACTCATTGCTCGCCAAAATGCCATCATATTCGTGGGCATCAGTTGTTCCAACCGGAATACCCAGAGAGGCGCGCTGTCCGGTATGACTATAAACATAGGCACGATCAAAATAATCGCCATTACCACAATCGTATTGAACGGGGTTTTAAACGCCGATGAAAAAAATGTTGTAAGCGCAGTAAATAACAGTATACTCCCAAGCGTACATATAGAGTAAAACAGTGCACTCTGCCCTATGGTAATAGGATACTCAAAAATATTCCCTAGTAATGTGAGGGTAGCGTCCGCTCCGCTTGTACCCCAGACAGCCATTACTTCGATATAACTGACTACCATAAGGAAAATGATCAGGGCTTCAGCAATTCCTAACGCTGCAAGCAGCTTTGCACCGATCACAAGTCCTTTGCCATGCTTTGACGACAGGATCAGATTATCTGCACCGCTCACATACTCCTCAGAAAAAATCCCGGATATCATGATTGCAACCGCTGCCGCAGACATAAATGCAGTCGTATACATAACGGCAACATACCGATAATATCCTCCGCTATACTCATAAGTCAGCGTCTTCGGGGATTTTTCTATGCACTCACGCCAGTATTCCTTCATATTTTCACTCATATTGATATCCGAATTTTCAATCATATACTCTTTATTTTCTCTTCGTATTTGATCAAACTTCTCTGCCTGTTCACGAGTAAGCTGTTGAAATTCGTCTATACTCAAATCCATTGTCCAACAGACGATCTCACATATTTCACTATATTTTCTCGCATTTTGATATTCCGGTGTAAATACATAATAGACATTGTCTGACGGCACCTGCCTATATGCATCCACAGCCTCCATAATCAGGTCTGCATCGATCACTCGTCCCGAAAGAGCCTCGCCGTTCCTGCGCTCGGTCATTTCATACTCATAACGCGAAATTGCTATTTCCTCACCGTTTTCATCCGAATAGTAAAAATTTCCCACAATGGTTCCAAATACACTTAAAGTCCCCAAAAGGATAACAACCAGAAGCGTGATAACGCTGCGCTTTCTGCATAAGATCTTTTTTAATTCATACCCTGTAAGTTGAAAAAATAATTTCATATCAAAAACCATTCCTTTCTGTAATCTGTTCATTCTCAAGTTTCTTCTCCGCTGAAATAATACAGATAAAGATCCTCTAAAGTTGCCTCTACATTTTTAGCGTCTTCGCACGGCTTTTCATCGCTTACCAGCCGTAGAAGACACCTGTCTCCCTCGTTTCTTGTGTTAATTATGGGATATTTTGCGCCATACTCGTCCGCCTCTTTACAAGAGACATTGCACTCCCAGACCTTGTCCCGTATCACTGCAATAATTTCTTCCAGAGAGCCTTCATGGATCATCTGTCCGTCTTTCATAATAAGTATCGTATTGGCAATATGTTCAACATCGGAAACGATATGTGTAGATAAAAGTATGATCCTGTCCGCTCCCATTCGGGAGATAATATTGCGGAATTTTATCCTCTCCTTGGGATCAAGTCCTGCGGTAGGCTCATCCAGCACCAGTATTTTCGGATCGTTTAATAATGCCTGTGCAATTCCCAGACGCTGTTTCATTCCGCCTGAAAAGGTCTTTATTTTCTTTTTTGCTTCGCTTTTCAGCGATACCATTTCCAAAAGCTCTGCCGTTTTCACCTTTGCCCTGCTTTTGGGTATGCCTTTTAATGCAGCGATATACATCATAAAATCCTGTGCCGTAAATTCCGGATAATATCCGAAATCCTGCGGCAAATAGCCCAGAAGCTCACGATATTCTTCCTGTGAAACGTCTATTCCGTCACAGGAAAGGTTTCCTGACGAAGGATCTAAGATCCCGCATATCATCCGCATAAGCGTCGTTTTTCCTGCGCCATTGGCGCCAAGAAGCCCATATACGCCCTTTTCCAGTGTCAGAGAGATTCTGTCACAGGCTATCTTACTTCCATATTTTTTTGTCACACGATCAATCTTTAATTCCATAGATAACTATCCTTTCCAAACAATAATTTTTTTGTCTGCGCAACTGCCATCAGCGTACCGCCAAGACAGACTGCAATGATATAAAGATTTGCCAGCGGCTTTTCATAAATACCTCTGCTGGATATCATGACGCCTACAAAACTGACCACCAAAGCTGCAGCTGCACTCAGATAAGCCGCTTCCTGTCCCTTTACTTTACTGAAAATCATAAAAGAAATCCCACTCGCAACAATATATGGCGTAAAAATATACAAAACCGATCTTGCAACGCCAAAAGGAACATGATTTCCCAACAGTACCGAAACGGTTATCATAACTGCAAAATTACAGATCCCCAAAATGATCATTCTCGCCCCTGTGACCTGCGGCAGGGAAAACCTGCATCCCTCTTCTATTTCCGTCATACCGTATATTTTGGATCGTGATATTTCCACAGTCGTCATAATCGCCAGAAATGGGACAAACGCAGCAATCAACCATACGAGTAACTTCGCTTCCTCCGGAATGGCACAGACGGTTTTGACTGCCGCAAAAACAACTGCTGCCGAAACAAACCACACGCGTTTCCGTATATAACCAATCTGCGAAAAAACAAATTTGGAATATGTCAGTTTCGGATAGGGTATCGCTGCGAGAAAACTCGCTCTGCCCTTTGGTTCAGGGGGCTCAAAAGCCGTTTTGATTTCACTTTTTAAATTCAGTTTCATATTAATTAACCATGCCTTTGATTTTTCAATCTAAAGCCCCTTTCAGATATTTTTTCATCTCCGCAAGCGCGGCTTTCTCAAGACGGTACACTTTAAATCTTGATATTTCCATGATTTCCGCCGTTTCATTAGCTGACAGGCCGCTGAGATAACGCAAAAGAAGTATCTCCTTATGCTGCTCCGCAAGTCTTTCCATAGCATTCCGGACGGCTATTTTCGTATCGCTGTTATCGCAGAAATCCTCCTGCGGATAATCGCCGGTCAAAGCGTCGTCACGCCTTTTCCGAAAAAAATCGATGCAGAGATGTTTGGCAATTGTATATAAATATGCCATGTCTTCTCCACGCTTTAATATTTTATTTCGCGCAAAATATTTGAGGAAGGCTTCCTGCGTGATATCTTCAGCAATGGCGGAATTTCTGACTTTGTAAAAACAGTATCGGTATATCTTATTGTAAATATCGTCCAAATCCTCCGCCATAGCGAAACCTCCTCTCATAATGTATAACGATCCTGCACCATCAAATGTGCAGTCAAAATATTAATATATAAGGGCGGATGCCGTCTATCCGGCATCTGCCCCTAAAGTTTCCTTTTTAATCATTATTTTCCTGCAAAGCTATTTTATTCCCATAACATTTTCCGTTCCATTTCCTTCAATTCCTCTAATCTGTCTTTTAAATTGTATCTCTCGCGCTTTAACTCTCCTAAAGATTTTTCCAGTTCTTCCCGCCGCTGTATACACATCTTTTTCTCATGCGGAACATTAACCCGGTGCCATCTGACTGCCGAACGGTATGCGCCCTCGCTGGGAAACAGCTCCATAATCAAAAACAGCGACAATACCATAGTAATCAAAGCAAAGAGCAGAACAAAGATCAATAAAAACGGTATCATCGTCGCAGTCACGGAAAAAACAATGGTTGCAGCATATCCATCCAGATTTTTTCCGGAAGAATCCAAATATAAAAGTAAATAGGTAATCAGTCCGGCAATAGAAAGCCCAAAGCAGACCAGCGCAATAAATAATCCCAAGCCTTTTCCGTGTCTGGTACGCTTTAAATAGTTCATTCGTATATCCACATCAAGAATCTCTGTTTCCATGGCATGTATTTTATCTTTCAAGATCTGATCACGATTTCTTAACTCCCGAAGTTCCGCTATTTCCTGCTTCGTCATGCTTATTGCGCTTCCCCTCCCATCCTTTTTATAAGCTCTGTCCGGCAGTTAAAAGCCAGTCAAGAACATTTTTCTTTTTTATGCCATTATAATCGGCATTTCCAAAAACCTCGTCGAGTGTAAGCAGATATTTTGGATAATTATCTCCCACTTTTTTAAATGGAGCAATCTCCCGTTTAAGTGTACTTTCATCAAGGGTTGTCGCCGATACCTGATAATAGGATATATCATTATTATCCACTGCTACAAAGTCAATTTCATTCTCATCCAGCTGACCTATATAAACATCATACCCGCGTCTTTTCAGTTCAAGAAAAACAACATTTTCAAGAATATGACCAATATCACTCTCACTGCTCTTTATAAGACAATTACGCAGCCCTATGTCAGCCACATAGTATTTGCTGTTGGTTTTGAGGAACATCTTGCCCTTTAAATTATACCTCTGAGCCTCATAAAACATAAGGCTGTCTAAAAGTCCCCGAATATATTTATCAACAGTTTTCTGATCTGTCCCCTTTCCTTCTGTTTTAAGCGTATTTGCAATTTTAGTTGCAGACACCATATTACCAATGTTGTGGAGCAAAAACTTTGTTACATTTTCAAGCGCGGTAATATCCGATATTTTGAGCCGCGCCACAATATCCTTTAACAACACGGAGTTATAAATATCCCGCAGATAATCTTTCGCTTCTTTAGACGCAACGTCAAATTTGACAATATACGGAAAAGAACCGTTCTCTAAATATCGGTTAAATTTTTGCGCATTTGTGAGTAGCGGCTCGTCTATCCCGCTGCAATATTCTTTAAATGACAAAGGCAACATTTTCAGTTCCACATATCTTCCTGACAATACAGTAGCAAGCTCCCCCGACATAAAATATGCATTTGAACCCGTTATATATATATCACAGTTATTTTTCAGGAATAGACTGTCAACTGCTTTTTCAAAGTTGTTAACGTGCTGTATTTCATCAAGGAAAATATAATTCATTTTATCCGGAATTAGTAGCTTTTTTATATGCTCATAAAGCAGACGATAACCGTTCAGATATTCAAATTCTATATCCTCAAAGTTAATGCTTATGATCTGACTTTCCTCTACGCCTTCAGAAACAAGCCAATCTCTGTATATTTCAAACAAGGTTGACTTTCCGCAGCGCCGAACTCCCGAAACAACCTTTATTATCTGTTTTTCACGCCATTTTTTCAGCCATTCAATATAATCGGATCTCTCAATTAACGCATTCATTTTATCAATCTCCTTTGCTGTTATATACATTATAATCCTGAAATCTCAAGACATCAAGGAATTTTAGGATTATATTCCTATATTTTTACAAAATAATAAATTTTCCCCAAAAGAATACGAACCTTAATGAATATTCCGTCGTAACATATCCTTCACACATAATGCTTAGATTATTATATTATTTTTCTTTATCTTTGCGTTATCTGTTGTTTGAATTAAAAAAAAATAGTATACTAATACTATCCTGTATAGGATTTCATTTAAGAAAGGATAAGACAGATCATATGAGCGGAAGAATTCATTCACTGGAATCATTTGGAACGGTTGACGGACCCGGCGTAAGATTCGTCGTATTTGTACAAGGCTGCCCCATGCGGTGTGCATACTGCCACAATCCGGATACCTGGGCGATGAACGGCGGCAGGATGGTGGAAGTTTCAGAAATTATGGAAGCCTATGAGCGGAACCGCAGTTTCTATAAGGATGGCGGTCTGACCGTAACCGGCGGCGAACCGCTGTTGCAAGTGGATTTTCTGATCGAACTGTTTACGGAAGCGAAAAAACGCGATATCCATACATGTATCGACACTTCCGGCATTGTATTTAAGCCAAACAATACTGCATTAATTGAAAAGCTGGATGTGCTTATGAAAATCACGGATCTCGTTATGCTGGATATCAAACATATTGATCCCGAAAAACATAAGGAGCTGACCACACAGCCGAATGACGGCATCCTTGCATTTGCACAGTATCTTTCTGACCGGGATGTTCCCATGTGGATCCGTCATGTGGTAGTACCCGGATTAACGGATGACGATGAGTATCTTTATAAGCTCGGTTACTTTATCGGAGGACTCCATAATCTGAAAGCTTTGGATGTTCTTCCCTATCATACCATGGGCAAACCAAAATATGAAAAACTTGGCATGGATTATAAATTAAAAGATGTTCCGGCCATGAGCCAAAAAGACGTCATTGAAAAAAAAGAAGTCATCTTAAACGGCATCCGCAAGCGGCGTGAGGATGAAAAGGAATAGATTAACACTTGTCATATACGCAGAAATGTATTAAAATAGCTTTAGCAATCATTCAAAAACAAGGAGGAACGCTATTATGGCATATGTTATTTCTGATTCATGTATTTCTTGTGGCTCTTGTGCAGGCGGCTGTCCTGTTGGCGCTATTTCTGAAGGAGACGGAAAGTTTGAAATCGCTTCTGATACCTGCATCAGCTGTGGCGCTTGCGCAGGCACATGTCCTGTAGGTGCTATTTCTGAGGAATAAGATTGAAATTTTCAATCTGTGCATAGAACTGCGCAGAAATGAGGAGAAGCATGTAAGAAACCAAGCACATGATACATATCTGTGCTTGGTTTTTTATGCTTATTATGAAAGAGAGCTTTTGGCTTTCCACTGAAAGATTCCCAGCTTTTTCTTTTTACCCGCTTTCTCAATCCTGTCCTCTGTTTCTGTTTTCCCGGTCTTTTCTGCTTTCTCGATTTTATCTATTTTCTCTGTTTTATCTGCTTTCTCTGTTTTGCCGGCCTTTTTATCCGGCTTTTCTGTTTTTTTTGACATCAAGATCTCATTGATGCGCTGAAGCAGTTCCTGGTCTCTTTCCTCACGCTCATGTCCGCGCTTTTCTTCCCGCTCCTCCTGCATACGGAACTGATAATCCATCTCTTTGATCACCGCATCCTTGACATCCGCGCAAAGTTTTTCGCTTACCTCCTCTTTCAATCCCTCTTTCAGGTCGCTGTCGTATTCCCGAAGCACTTCTTCAATCATCAATTTTAATATCATCTGCAGCTTCTGCACTTTCTCGTTTCGATCCTCCTGCTGTATCTGATCTTCATCCTTAATAAGTTTTGCCGCAGACAATGAAGCATTTCCATCTTTGACAAGTTTCGGCACAGCCGGTTTCGAAGTATTCTGTTCTGTCATGCCGTGCGACGATGTTTCTTTGCAGAACGCCGTCACCTTATCTCCCTGATGAACAATCAAAGAAGCGTTCTGGCGCCCATCCTTAGAAAGGAATAATTTGATTGCTTTCAACTGCAGCCCCTGTTCTTTTAAATATTTTATCCTCTTAAATGTATTGAGATCTTCTATTGTATAATACCTGTGTCCTTGAGAATTTCTCTTAACGGGAAGCGCAAGTTCTTCTTCCCAGTATCTTAATACATGATTTTCCACACATACCTCTTTTGCAGCCTCCGAAATCAAATATACTGATTTTGCCATACTTTATCTCCTTTCTTTTCATTGATACATTTTGGCGTTTCCTTTGTTCCTTTGGCATGAAAATATAAAAGAGGACATGCCATTTGGCTTGTCCTCTTACGTGATTTATTTTCCAAGATTGTGAAACATCGTATATTCCGGCAGCCATGCCAGCTCGATCGTTCCGATCGGTCCGCTTCGATGTTTCGCTATGATGATCTCGGCTATATTTTTCTTCTCCGTATCCGAATTATACACTTCATCCCTGTAGATAAACATGACCATATCTGCATCCTGCTCTATCGCTCCGGATTCACGAAGATCCGAAAGCATCGGCCTGTGGTCAGTACGCCCTTCAACAGCACGCGACAACTGCGATAGTGCAACCACCGGAATCTCCAGCTCCTTCGCCATCAGCTTCAAAGCTCTGGAAATCTCAGAAATTTCCTGCTGACGTGAATCTGTCCTGCCGGTACTGTCCATCAACTGTAAGTAATCTATGATGATCATCTGAAGATTTTTTTCCAGTTTCAACTGCCTGCATTTAGAGCGCATTTCTTTGACTGTTTTGGAAGTATCATCTATGTACAATGGACATTCGCCCATGTTGCTTCCACTTTCCACCAGACTCTCCCAATCTCTCTCCGTCAAATTGCCCGTTTTAAATTTCTGGGAATCTACTTTGGAATCCATGGACAGCAGACGATTGACCAGCTCCTGTTTCGACATTTCCAAACTGAACATTGCAACGGTTTTACGCTGCCGGAATGCAATATCCCTTGCCATGCTTAACACAAACGACGTTTTACCCATCGCCGGTCTTGCCGCAACTAAGACCAGATTGCCCTTCTGAAATCCAGCCGTCTTATGGTCCAGATCAATAAATCCGGAAGCAAGACCCGTTACATCGCCGGTAATTCTTGCTGCGCGGTCGATGCTTTCCAACGCTTCAATAATAACTTCCCCGATGGGAACGATATCGCCCCGATCCTGTTTCTGCACTACGCGGAAAATTTCTTTTTCCGCATCCTCCATCAGATCCTTATAATTTTTCTTACTCTGATAGCAGTCCTCCGTAATTCCTTCCGTAACTTTGACCAATTCACGCAAAACTGCTTTTTCCATAACAATTCTGGCATAATCCTCCAGATGTGCGGATGTGGGAACCGAAACGATCAGCCCTCCGATAAATTCCATACTGCTGACTTCCTCCGGGACGTTCATCTCCCGAAGCTTGTCCTGTACCGTTACGGAATCAACAGATCTCCCCTCCCTGTTTAACTCTGCAATTGCATCATAAATCGAGCCATAAGTCCTGTTATAAAAATAAGAACCCTTAGGAATGATCTCCAATATCTCAGGGATCTTCTGCGTATTTAAAAACATTCCGCCAATTACGGATTGCTCTGCTTCCTCGCTATGAGGCTTGATTCTCTTATGTACTTCTTCCTCCATGCGATCATTCCCTTCCTATGATCCTTCTAATCTCCATGCGATCATCCCTTATCAGGATCATTCTGATATCATATTTTTATATTTCTTCTACGCTCACCTGCAAGGAAGCCGTTACCTTCGGATGCAGCTTTACCGGCACCTGAAATGCACCGGCAGATTTGATCGGATCTTTTAATACGATCTTTTTCTTATCCAGCTCAAGTCCATGCTGTTCCTTTGCAGCAGCCGCAATTTCCTTGGAGGAAATAGAACCGAATGTCTTGCCGCCCTCACCCTGCTTGATCTTCAATGCAACCTTCTTACTTTCGATCACCTTTGCAAATTCTCTGGCGTCTTCTAACTGTTGCTGCGCTACCTTTTCATCATTTGCCTTTTTTAATTTCAGATCATTGAGATTAGACGAGCTTGCCTCCACGCCAAGCTTTTTCGCAAGAATAAAATTTCTTGCATATCCGTCGCTGACATCTACGATATCTCCCTTTTTTCCGAGAGATTTCACATCCTGATTTAAAATTACCTTCATTAAATTTCACCCTCCTGTATCATCTTGTCCAATGTATTTTTCAGCGTGATCATCGCCGCTTCCACAGTCGTATCCTCCAGCTGTGCACCGGCGATATTCATATGTCCGCCGCCGCCTAACTGCTCCATGATGATCTGTACATTTACCTCATCAATGGAACGCGCGCTGATATAAATCCGGTTCATATATTCTGTCATGACAAAGCTGGCCTTGATCCCATTAATATTCAACAGTTCATTGGCTGCCTGCGCGGCAATAACGGTAGGACTCTGGATTCCTTCATTCTGACACCGTGAAATAGCATAATCTTTCCGATAGATCTCTGCCTGCCTTACCGCGTCCGCTTTTGTCTTATATTCCAGCGCATCCTCCCTGAACATCTTCTTTACTCTGATTACATCAGCGCCGTTTCTTTTTAAGAATGCTGCCGCCTCAAATGTTCTGACGCCGGTCTTCGCCGTAAAGTTCTGTGTATCCACTACAATACCGGAATACAGGCAATCTGCAATGATCCCCTTTAACTTGATACCATTCTTGATATACTGAAGGATCTCCGCAACCATCTCACATGCGGAAGATGCATAAGGCTCCACATAAGACAATGTGGCATTTTCTACATACTCAGCACCCTGACGGTGATGATCCAATACCACGATGGTCTTACAACGTTTGATCAGTTCCGGACATTCCGTAATACTCGGCTTATTCACATCCACGATTACCAGCACCGTATTGGCATCCGCGATCTCCAATGCCTCCTGTCCGGACAAAAGCGTATCTTCCGTAAAATCAGGATGCGTTTTGTAAAGATCTACCAATGGTCTCAGCGAAGTAGATATCGCTTCCAGCACGATATGGGATTTACGTTCCAGATTATCGCAGGCACATTTGATGCCCACTGCCGCACCGAAACTGTCTACATCACTGTCCCTATGCCCCATGACCAGAACCTTGTCCTTCGCTGTGATGATACCCTCCAGCGCCTGTGCCTTTACTCTTGCTTTTACTCTTGTCGTGGTCTCTTTCTGCTGGCTCTTACCTCCATAATAGGTGATTCCTGACGGGCTCTTAACGACTGCCTGATCACCGCCCCTGCCCAATGCAAGATCAATAGCATTACGTGCAAATTCCATATTCTGGGCATAAGTCAATCCCTCTAAACCGATACCGATACTGAGTGTCACAGCCGTCTCATTACCGATATTGATGCCCTTCACATCCTCCAACAGCTTAAAGCGCTGTTCACGAAGCTCTGTCAATGCGCTTTTCCTTAAGATCAACAGATACTTGTCCTTTTCTGTCTTACGGACGATCCCATCGATCGCCGCCACATACTGGTTGACCTGCCTGTCGATAAATGCGCTGAGAAGGCTTCGTCCTACATCCTCAACGCTTTCCATGGCTTCTTCATAATTATCTATGTAGATCATTCCCACCACAAGACTCTGGTTGTCTATCTCTTTCAATGCCAGATTGAGCGCTGTCTCATCAAACATATAAAGAGCAATCAAATACCCTTCATATTCTTTACCAACAACCACTGTCTCAGACAACAACGCCATATCGCGCATATCAACGCGCTTTAACCTGACCAGAAAATCTTTTTCCTCATAAGACAGTTTGTACTCCGATATGGTCTCCAACGCCGTTATCCCCTCTTTTGTAATTTCCGGGAAGAGGGTTGTAATGGATTTCTTATAGATCTTCTCCTTACCGACCAACGCATCAAACGCCTGATTCGACCAGATCAGCTTTCCCGTCTCATCCAACAATGCATGGGGAAGTTCCAGTTCCTTTAACAGCTGTTTCTGTATCTGCCCATATTCTGTAGCGAAGGTGACAAGCTCGTTGATCAATCCCGGCTTCGTGAATGTCATAGTCACGATCATAATAATCAGATAAAGAAAAGTAAATATGGCTAAAAGAATCCCCGCTTCAATATTGATACCAAAAATCCATATATCTAACAATGCAAGGACAAATCCCAAAATCAAGGATATTTCCAAATAGGTCTTCAATTTTCCTTTTAACTTCAGTTGATTTTTCATAACTACCATTATAACACTTCTGAAATAATGATTCCATAACTACATATGGTATTTTAACGACAAAAACCGACACATCATCTAGTATACTGTACCACAAAAAAGACCAACCATCACATGATGATTGGCCTCAAAAGTTACTTCCTTACGGCTTAATCGCAGGTATAAGGCATAAGCGCAATATGTCTTGCCCTCTTAACTGCAGTTGTAAGGGCACGCTGATGTTTCGCACAGCTGCCTGTTACTCTTCTCGGAAGGATCTTTCCTCTTTCAGACACATACTTCTTCAGTCTGACTGTGTCCTTATAGCTGATTTCGCCCTCTTTACCACAGAATACGCATACTTTCTTTCTTCTGCGAA
>DLOP01000166.1:0-6935 GCA_002478505.1 Lachnospiraceae bacterium UBA7481 | reverse complement strand
CACTTTTTTCAGCTTCTTTATTAAATGCCATGTTATTTACCTTACCTTTCCTATTCACACTACTTTGCGCATACGCGCATCCATCTTGCAGTCATGGTATCTTAGTTGAACGGAATCTCCGAATCTATACCCTCCGGAACATTGATGAATCCATCACTTGCACCAGAAGGAGCAGGACCCTCGCCATAACCGAAACCGCTGCTCTGACTACTGCCTTGAGCATTCTTACTCTCAGCAAATTCCTGTTCTTCGACAACGACCTCTGTCGTGTAAACTTTGACACCATCCTTATTGGTATAACTTCCTGTCTGGATCCTGCCGCCGACCGCGATCTTTATTCCCTTATGGTAATACTTCTCTGCAAACTCCGCAACCTTACCAAATGAAACACAATTAATAAAATCTGCCGTCTGCTCGTCACCATCACGCTTGAATCTCCTGTCAACCGCCAATGTATATCTTGCAATCGCTAAAGAAGAATCTCCCTGTGAATATCTGACTTCGGGATCTCTTGTAAGCCTACCCATTAAAACTACTTTATTCATATGTTTACCTCGCTTTCGTCTATGCCTCGTCTTGTCTAACGCATAAATAACGAATAACGTTCTCCATCAGGCGGACATGGTTTTCCACCTCATACGGAGTAGTGCTGTCCGCATCGAATTGAATAAAGTAATAATAAGCTTCCTTCATCTTCTGGATCTCATAAGCAAGCTTCTTCTTGCCACAATCTTCAACATTGGTAATCACTCCACCGAATCTCTCGATGTAACTTTTACACTTGTCGACTGTAGCAGCTCTTTGTTCGTCATCGATTTTTGCGCTGACAATCACGGCTAACTCGTACTTGTTCATGCTACATTACCTCCTTTTGGTCTTATGGCTTCCCCTTAGCGGAAGAAGCAAGGATTAACTGACATATCATCAAACGATCATCTTATCATCCGACGACGCCAGCCTTCATGAATTGCCTCATGAATATTTCACAGGGTTATATCTTACCACAGAAAATCAGGGATTTCAAGCAATTTTTATAAAAACTTTGTATCGGCTTCCTCATAGGTCAATGCAAAAATATCTTCCTGAATCACATAAATGTCCGTAAGGTCATCCCTGCGCACCGCCATATAATCCCCAGCCCTGCCCAGATAGTAGCCCTCGTTGTCGCCGGTGGGAAACACCTTCGTGCGTTCCGAAAGTTTTCTTGCATAAATACCGGCATCCTTCTTCGGATAGCAGAGATGCGCCAGCCCGTCCAGGCTGACAAAGCTTCCTTCCGGCACCAGTTCCGCTTCCGGCAGAAAATCCAGCATATGCGTAAAAATATCCAAAGGCTCCTCCGTGGCTTCATAGGTATGCTCAAACTTATCCCGCCGCATATCATAAACCTCTCCCCGGCAGCCAATCATAATGTAGATATCAGGATCTGACGCCATAACGATCCCCGACTCATTTTCCAGAGATTTAATGCGGAGTTTTCTGCCCTGCTCCACGATATCCGTAGAGCGAACATATGCCCACGGCGTCTGCTTTTTCACATACCGGGGCAGGCTGCGGATTTCCTCTGCATGCTCTATGCCGTACTGTATGGCGTCAATCTGCTTACAGTCCTCAAAATAGGAAGAAGACATTTTCAGAAAATATTCCAAAGTTTTTGAAATCTCCATGTCGGCCATCTGCACATTGAGTATCGCAGAAGACATCCGCCCGCCGGCGCTGTCGGCATCCCCTTTGGCAAGCCCGAAATCCGGTATCAGATAATCCAAAAACTCCAAAGCGCGAACCTGTCTTGTGCCGCTGAAAAAATAGAGCCGCACCTCCTCCTGCTCCTGCCAGATAAGCAAAAGAAAACGACAGTCAAACTGCTTTAAATACTGCTGATATGCCTCTATGCCATCTGTCTTTAACCCCACTTGCTCTAGCCTGGCAGACAACGGCTGATACAGGCGCTCGGAAATCTCCGCCGCCACAAAGCCATTCTTCTCAGAGCGGTAACAGTCTAAAACCCCGGGAATCCCGATATTCTCCTGTCTGGCAAAGTCGTATAATCCCTCCCGCATATTCATCCTCCATGTTTAAAACAATTTGCCTGCCGCGCCTCAGCCCCTCCAGTTCATCCGGGCAGACGCCTGTTCCGAAACCGCTCCCCCGGCTTCCTCCTGTAAAACACTGTTTGCAAAGTTCTGGAAGCTGCGGCTCACATGCGTAAAATGAAGCATTATTTCTCCTTCCCGATGTTCTAACACTTTTGCATACACACCGTTAAAAACCGCCCTGCCATCTTTTCCCGCTGCAAAGACCTCCACATCCGCGTACATGCCAAGCTGCCCTGCAAGTTCCTCTTTCTTCGATCCGGCAATCCTCACTACAGCCCGCTTTCTTGAGAATTCTGTCAGCTGCGCTGCGACCGGTTCCTCCGCCACAAGCTTTTCCTCCACCCGATAGAGATTAAATAGGATCCAGTCCTCCACCGCCGTCAGAGTGTCCGCTTCCGCCTTTTCAATCCGGCAGCTGTTTTTCCCGCCGATTCCGATAACCTCACAGACGGAAATCGGCTTGCGGATCCCTTTGGCAGTTATCGACATACGCTTATGGATTTCCACAGGGCAGGAGATATCCTCTAACGCCTCCCCCGACACCAGAACCTGGCCGCCCACGCTGTAACCCTCAATGCGTGAGCATTCATTGACCACCTTTCCCACCACATTATAGCGCATGATTTTTTCCGATCCGATATTGCCGATAAACGCCTCGCCCCGATGGATGCCGATTCCCATCTCCAGCACCGGATATCCCTGTTCCCTGCAAAAGGCATTGACCTCGCTCATGCAGTTTTGCATGGTAATAGCCGCCGCTACCGCATCCGCAGTCTGCTCCTTTGACGCCAGCGGCGCGCCGAACACCGCCAGTATGCCATCACCGAGGAACTCGATCACCGTACCCCTGCAGCCGGTAATTACCTCCGTCATTTTGCCGAAATAAAAATTTAACAAACCGGTCACCGCCTCCGGCTCTAAATCTTCTGACAGGGAGGTAAAGCCCCGCAAATCACTGAGCATGACTGTCAAATCCTGCTTCTCCCCGCCAATCACGGCGCCTTCAGGCTTGTCCAAAATCATTTCTAACACCTTGTCGGGAAAATATCTGCCGAACACCCGATAGAGCAGTTCGTTCCTCGACTGGAGCTGCTTGTTTAACCGTACGATCTCCTTTGCCGCCTGCAAATCCCCCGCCTGCTTTTGCAACATTTTTTCATAATTTTTCGTCACCTCATGCTGCCACGCCATGCGCTCCATCCGCAAAATGCCGTTCCTTGTGAAAGGCTTGTTTAAAACCACCAGCGCCCCTTTGGAAAAGCAGTCCTCGTCCAAAACCCCGCTTCCCTCCTCCGTCATAAAAAACAGCGGCACACCGGCAATAGCCTGCTGGTTCTTTAGCAGCGAAAGCACAAGAAAATTCTCCGCCGCTGCCATCCCATAATCTACAACTATCAGCGACGGCAGGCTGCCTGATGCGCCCTCCCCCNNTCCCGCCAATAAAAGCCCCACAGCCCTCTGCACCGCTGCCGTGGACAAAAGGCATACGGCGCGCATGCTACCGGTGGAATTGATTCGCCGCTGAGCCTCCAGTATTTCATTTCTGTCATTTCCAATAACCCATATTGCCTTCTCCATTGCCTCTCCCTACCGTGCCTCCGTCTGTAGCCTTGACAGTTCCGGCGCAGACAGCGCCTTAAAAGCATTTGCCCTACGCCTGAAAATGCCAGGAACCCCGATAACTGCCGCCGGCTCCAGCCGACGTGCCTTCCATCTTGCATCTATCGCAAAGCGTTCCCGTCCTAATTGGCGCGCCGCACCGCTCACAGGGCAGCCGCACCGAAGAATTTATCGGTATCTCCAGATATTCTTCCCGGAAAAAATATTCAATAATCCTTCTCGGCACTCCCGTGTCGCGCTCAATCGTCTGAGCGGAAGAAGCGCCCACCCGCTCTAAATAGTTGCGCACAGTCTGGAAATCGTCAAAGTTATCCTTGCCGCAGCGCACACAGCAAAACGTACCCATGGACACATTACGAAGCTCCTTACAGCCGCAGTACTGGCATGCCAGCGGAATACGGTTCATCCTTAAGCCATTGGACCGTCCGCTCCTCTTTTCCGCCGGATTGTTCCATGTTTCTATGCTCAATATCCGGTGATGGTGGTCTGCCTCCTGCGCATACGGCTCTCCCTTTGCCACCATTTGCGGCGCTTCATCCCCGCCCTTGAAGCCATCCGTCTCCGGCCCCTTTTCCGGCGACGGCATCAGCTGGGACAAATGCCTCTTTAACTCCTGAAAGGCGCCGTCTTTATTATCCGGATAGGATATCATCTGCACATTATTCAGGTAAAAACGGAAAGTATCATTTAACTCCATCTCCTCAATCTGAAAAGGAATGATTACTTTTCTGTTGCAAATGGCGCTGTCAATTTCCTTTTCCACCCAGATAGACTTCTGCGAAGTCTCGGAGAGCGCCAGCAGAAAAACAGCGCAGTTTTGAATCGCCTGAGGGATCTCTTTGGCATAGCTTGATCCTGCAGGAATCATCTCCGGCGCCTTCCAATATTTAACGCCCATATGCTCCAATGTGCTTGTTATCCGATCTACGAAGCCCCTATTTCTGGTGCTGTAGCTGATAAAAACCGAACCCTGACCTGTCATCTAGGTTTCCTCCGAAACGATACTCGCAAAATACCCTGCTGCTTCCGCCATCTCCGGGCGACTTACGGGTTAAGCATCCCCTGCCGCCACCCGGTTCCTTCCTGAGGTCTTTGCGTGATACAGCCTTGCATCTACACCCTCGATATTCTGTATCAGCGGTATATCCTTTATAAACCCTTTCACGCCAAAAGACATGGTCACCGGAATGTCTTTCCCCTCAAAGGAACAGACAGACATCTCCACCCGCGCGCGGATTTTCTCAGCGCAGGCCGCTGCTTCCGGCTCCGTATATCCGAACAACATCAGGACAAACTCCTCCCCGCCCCAGCGCGCCGCAATACCGCCGTCTTTCACGCTGTCCTTTAATATTCCCGCCACATGGACAAGAACCGTATCGCCTGCATTATGTCCGTATGTATCATTCACTTTCTTAAAGAAATCGATGTCGCACATAATCAGGGAGACGGGTTTTTCATCCAGCTCCCGAAGCGCATAATCGCTGAAATATTCTGAGAAGCCCCGGCGGTTCTTAAGCCCTGTCAGGGAATCCTCCTGCGAATCCCTGTACAGCAGGTGGGATTCCAAAGTTTTCCCGCAGAACGCTGCCGCCATAGTCAGATATTTTACATCCTGCTCGCCAAAAGCGCTTCCGTCATCTCCCCCCAGCTTATTAATTGCCTGATATGCGCCAATTACCTGTCCCCTCACATTCTCAACAGGCATACATAAAATGGATTTTGTGACAAAGCCCGTCTCCTTATCCACTTGGCAATTAAATCTGGCATCCTTATAAGGCTCGTTGATTACGATAGTCTCTTTATTGGAAATGGAGGCGCCCACAATGCCGCTTCCCTCCGGCACTACAATCCGCTCGCTGCCCAGCGCCGCCATCGTCCAATACTGCTTTTTATTTCTGTCCCAATACCAGACGGATGCCCGCTCAGAATTTACCAAAGTCCGCCCCATCTCCGTCAAAAGCATGATCGTAGCGGAGAAATCTTTCTCGTCCACCAGCCGGTTCATAAAATCAAATATCTTTTCTAACATTTCCTCTGCCCGCAACGGTCTGTTTTTTTCCATATGTATATCCCTTTCTGTATCGGCAGATGCCGTTTTCGCTGTCTCTCATCCCTCTTAAGAAAGCGCTCCAAATTCTTCCGACGGCGGCTGTCATCTCCTCCTTACAACCCCTGAAAAATTCCGTTCCAGATATTCCAGCGACCGCCTCTGATCCTCCGGCAGCGTCGTCTCAATCAAAATGCTGCAATCCTCAAAATAGCGTTGTTTATATTCCATAAAACGCTTCCAGTCAATCTGCCCGTCACCCACAGCAAGGTGCTGATCCCTCTTTAAATCATTATCATTGATGTGGATATGCCGGATATAAGGCGCAAGCGCCTCCACCCACACATCTATCGCCGTGCCGGAAATGCCGGCATGCGCATAGTCGAAACACACGCCATAGTTCTCATACACACAGAGCTTCTCCGAAATCGCCCGCAAAATATCCGGATCTGTGTCAAACATATTTTCCAAATAAATATCCGTATCCGGATATCTCTTTAGCAGACATTTCAAATAGTTTGACGTCATCTCCACCGCCCGCTGGTCATATGCCTTTCCCGACAAAACAGGACTGGTATTCGTGTGGAACACGATGCCCCGGACACCAAGCCGAACCGCTATCTTCATGCTCTGCTCCATCCGGAATTCGGAAATCTCCCGTATCCGGGGATCCTGGCTAAACACCGCAATGTCAAAAAAAGCTCCATGCATGGTACTGTACACAGGCAGTCCCGCCGTATGATAAAATTCAATCAGCCGGTCAATTTCCTTTGTGTCCTCCAACACCTCAGGATCAAAAAAATCGTTTACCTCAAAGCCTACATCATACTCCACGGCAAGCTTCCGATACTCTTTTAAATCCTCCGCCCTCGAAACAATCAATAACTTTCCCATAATTCCCTCGAAAACCTTCCTTAATATCTCCCGCGCTTTCCCACTCTCGTCCACGTTAAATTTTCCGCATTCATTATACCAGATTTTACGGGGTATGTGTATAAAAACAGCATATTTTCAATATTTTTTCAGAAATTTTCTTTTTGTTCGGCCAACCCTGTTTATTCATAATGATTAATTGTTGTTTTCCCCTTATTAATTTTTCACCCGCGGAAAATGCATTATCCTATTTGAGGCATCATCAGTATGTGTGATCCGTATGGCGTTCGGCTTCAGGA
>DLOP01000073.1:32153-32277 GCA_002478505.1 Lachnospiraceae bacterium UBA7481 | reverse complement strand
TTCTCTGACAATAATTCAGAAAGACAGGTAAATGATATCCAGAATATGCTTGCTGACGGCGTTGACTTGCTTATCGTCGTTGCTATCGACGGCGAAGCATTGAATACGGTAATGAACGAAGCTG
>DLOP01000073.1:27900-32023 GCA_002478505.1 Lachnospiraceae bacterium UBA7481 | reverse complement strand
ACAAAGTATACAACATGGAAATCACAGGCGGCGATCCTGCCGACAACAATGCAGGCTATTTCTATAATGGCGCGGTTGACACTTTGAAACCTTACATTGAAGCAGGAACTTTGAAGATCGTATCTGGTCAGCAGGAATTTGAGAAGGTAGCTACCGCTCAGTGGAATACAGATACTGCTCTTGACAGGGCGCAGAACGTTCTTGCTTCCTACTATGCAGACGGCACACAGCTTGACGTATGGCTTTGCTCCAACGATTCTACTGCTTTGGGGGTTGCACAGGCGATCACTTCCGATTATAAGGGTACTAACAGTCCGCTTATTACAGGTCAGGACGGTGACGAGGCTAACTTAAAGAATATTGTTGACGGCATCCAGACAATGACCGTTTACAAGAACGTAAGCAATGAAGCAATTGTTACTTTATATCTTGCACAGGCAATTTTGGAAGGCAAGACGATCGACGCTTCCTTAATTGATTCTTTCGGCGTTGAATGTGCATATGATACGGAATCTTACGAAACATCCGCAGGAAACAAATGTCCTTCATTCCTGCTTGTACCGGACGTAATCACCAAAGACAACTTGCAGGATCTGGTTGATATCGGTCTGTACACCATGGATGCTGACGGTTATCTGCATCCGACCAACTAATACGGTAATTGAAACCGTAACCTGAAACAAGGGCGGGGCATCTGCCCCGCCTTTCTTTTTTACCATAATTAACAAAAGGGGAGAGGAGGAGATTTCTTTTGGCTGATACTATTTTGGAAATGAAATCCATTACCAAAGAGTTCCCGGGAGTAAAAGCATTAGATAATGTAAATCTGGTTGTAGAACGCGGAGAGATTCATGCGCTGATCGGCGAAAACGGCGCGGGAAAATCCACATTGATGAACGTACTGTCCGGAACTTATCCGGTAGGTACCTATTCAGGCGAAATTTATTTTAATGGCGAGCTTTGCGAATTTCACACATTAAAAGACAGTGAATCCAAAGGCATCGGAATTATACATCAGGAATTGGCGTTGATCCCGCTTCTTACCATTGGTGAAAATATGTTCCTTGGAAATGAAAAAAAGAATAAATTTGGATACCTTGACTGGGATCTGACTTATAACGAAGCGGAAAAACATATGAAACAGGTCGGATTGAACGAATCCGCCCAGACATTGATCAAAGATATCGGAACCGGCAAACAGCAGCTTGTAGAAATTGCGAAGGCATTCTCTAAAAACGTAAAGCTGCTGATCCTGGATGAACCGACATCTTCACTGAATGACGAAGACGCAAAGATGCTCTTAGACCTTTTGATGGAATTTAAGAAAAACGGTTTAACCTCGATCATCATTACTCATAAATTAAATGAAATCATCTATTGTGCGGATAAAGCAACGATCATACGTGACGGCGCCACGATCGAAACACTTGTCAAAGGTGTTGATGAATTTAGTGAAAACCGCATTATCAAAGGCATGGTAGGACGTCCGATGGATGACCGTTATCCTACCCGCGAACACAAAGTGCAGAAGGAAGTCAGTCTGGAGGTAAAAGACTGGTCTGTCTATCATCCGCTTTATCATGAAAAAATCGTTGACGATCATATTTCTTTTAAAGTACATAAAGGCGAGGTCGTAGGCTTCTCCGGATTGCAGGGTGCAGGACGTACGGAACTTGCCATGTCTGTTTTCGGAAAGAGCTACGGCACGAATATTACTGGCGAACTGTATATAAACGGGGAAAAGGTTGACCTTAAAAATCCCGAACAGGCCATTGAGCATAAACTTGCTTATGTAACGGAAGACAGAAAGGTCAACGGTCTGATCCTTGGTGAATCGATCCGTTTCAATACAACGCTTGCGAGCTTGAGCAAAGTCTGCTCCAAAGGCATTATTGATACATCAGCCGAGAATGCCGCAGCAGAAAACATGACGAAAGCCATGGGTACAAAAACACCGTCGATAGAACAAAAAGTCGGCAATCTTTCCGGCGGCAACCAGCAGAAAGCGCTGCTTGGCAAATGGATGTTTACGGAACCGGATGTATTGATTCTGGACGAACCGACCCGCGGTATCGACGTCGGCGCTAAGTACGATATTTACCGTCTGATTAATAAAATAGTGGAAGACGGTAAGTCCGTTATTATGATTTCTTCTGAGATGCCGGAGTTAATAGGTATGTGTGACCGCATCTATGTTATGAATGAAGGCAAGCTTCGCGGCGAACTGGACGCAGAAGAAGCCACACAGGAAAAAATCATGAGTTATATTATCAGTGCAGCAGATTAAAGAAAGGAGTGTTATCATCATGGAAACGAAAAAAGAAATTGCGGGCGGCGCCCCATTCAAATTAGGCGCTTTTTTAACTAAAAACAGTATGGTTATTGCCCTTGTTGTTGTATTTGCTTTATTTTACTTTTTAACAGACGGACGTTTATTATACGCGCAGAACATGTCTAACCTGCTTCTCCAGAATGGTTATGTTCTGGTTATGGCATGCGGTATGCTGCTTTGTATTCTGACCGGCGGTAACATCGACCTTTCCGTAGGATCCGTGATCTGTATGGTCGGCGGTGTGGCGGCAGTATTGATCACAAATCACAATGTCAGTGTTTTCGTGGCAATTCCGCTTTGTATCCTGATAGGACTTCTTGCCGGTATATGGCAGGGCTATTGGATCGGGTATGTCCGGATTCCGCCTTTTATCACTACTTTGGGCGGCATGTTCATCTTCCGCGGTATAGGGCGTCTTATCCTTAACAGTAAGACGGTATCTGTTCAGAACGAGACATTTTTGAATATTTTTACAGCATATATTAAGATTCCGGGCTTAGATACGGAGGAACGTATTCTTTCCCCGATGGTAATCGGCGTGATCATCGTCGCGATTATTTTCTACACCACGATTTCTTCCCGCATCAACAAGGAAAAAAAGGGGTACCGCCAAAACAGCGCATTGGTTGATTTCGGACGAAGCGTCATTATATCCGCTGCACTTTTATTTTACTGCTACCTGCTCTGCCAGTATAAAGGCATCTCCGTTATGCTTGTATGGGTTACGGCAATCTGCCTAATCTACCACTTCATTACCTCCAAAACCGCTTTCGGACGTTATTTCTACGCGGTAGGCGGTAACGAAAAGGCAACCCAACTTTCCGGTATTAATACGAATAAGGTTTACTTCCTTGCTTATGCAAATATGGGTCTGCTTGCCGGTCTCTGCGGTCTGCTCTGTCTGGCGCGTATCGGCTCTGTTGCCGGCGCTACCGGTACTTCCTTTGAAATGGACGCGATCGGGTCCTGTTTCATCGGCGGCGCATCCGCATATCNNCGGCGGCAGCGGCACCATTCCGGGCGTTATCATAGGCGCGCTCTTACTCGGCGTCATCAACATGGGTATGTCCATCATGGGTATCGGCGATTCATGGCAGTATGTCGTAAAGGGCGGCGTCCTTTTGATCGCTGTTATCTTTGATGTTGTGTCCAACCGTAAACGTGGAAAATAAAGATTGGAAAAAAAGAAAAGAACCTTGCGGAATGTGGTTCCGCAAGGTTCTTTCTATATATCAAATCAATTTGACATTATTCCGCAAATTTATCAACAAACTTCCGATCATCATTGATAAATATGATATCCCCAGATTAAAATTATAATGCCTGTATTTTCCCTGCATTTCGATAATCCAACCTGTCAAAAGAAAGGTTTCTCTCTCAATACGGAACAGAAAATGTTTCAGACTGTTTGGTCTTGTGGACGGAATGGTGTTCCATGCCCCCATATATGTATCATTTACAATTTCTTCCGTATTACTTAAATCCCGAAGGATGTTATAGGCGATGGAATATAAAAACGCATTATATTATATTTATATAGTAGGGAAAAAATCAATAGATGAATTTTTTAGAATTAGAAAAAATGACCATATAATATTCCAATATTTTGAATTCACATCAAACATCCACATTATTCTAATTATTATTTTTATCCAGATACGCCAAAAACCAATTCCCATTTTCCTCAAACCATCTGCTTGCCTCATTCATACTAATCTTATAATTGGTTCCTGTCTGCGGATTCATGATCACGATCTGATACTCATTATAGCCGATCACCAACACTGCTGC
>DLOP01000073.1:14776-27885 GCA_002478505.1 Lachnospiraceae bacterium UBA7481 | reverse complement strand
GCGCCACATAGTAAAGTATGATGTCCAGCTTGCATCCATTCAAATCCAGCACTGTCATCCCCTGTCCTTTCTCTTCTAAGATTTCCTCCGGCTCCCTGCCCTGACGAAGAAGCGGAGCTGTATCCACTGTATATCCTTCCAGAGCAAGCATGACGTCCAGACAGACTGCAAGTTCCCCTCCTTCTGTCTCCGCCTTTACCGCATTGATCGCCATTATCTGATTTCTTACTACTCTGCCCGTCTTTCGATACAGATACGTACCCTGATCGTCTACTACAACGCCATTTAACCGGTATGCCTCATCAATTGCCTTCGGAAGCTCCGCATAGGTACCCGCCAGATCGCCTTTTACATAAAGGTAATACTCTCTGCCCGAATAGGTATTCTCCCCCAGATCTACGCTTCTGTCGCCTTCAAAAAGCACCTGCTTAGGCTCCATCACCTGCAGTGTTTCTAAATTTATTTCCTTCCTTACAACGATCTGTATGATCTTTTCATAATTTTCCGTCGTAACGACCTCGATTGTATTTTTTCCTCCGCTGGAGGTATCATTATACAGGATCTGATCATCGGTGGTATAAGACCAGCCCTTGTTGCTTTCATCCCGCTTCATACGGACCATGGTGATCATATCATCCCCCACCTGCGTATCCACAACGTAAATACCTGCTTCCTCATACTGCTTTAGGATATTACCACGCACATCCCGGATCAAAACCTGATACATCGGATACAGCATCTTTCCTGTTGCATCCCGGACAATATCCTCCTTCCTTGCAACCCCATATACAAAATCCTCCCCAAAAAATCCGATGGGTTGGATTCTGGTATTTTCCTCCGCCTCTATATTATTTATTTTTCCTGTTGTCAAATCACATATGATGATCTGTGTCGCATTATTTAAGTCCGCACCGCTTGCCCAGGCAATGATCTGCTGCTGTCCCGACGCAGCAAACGCCCCCAGTGGAAGCCCGGTAACCAACTGCTTACAGGTATGATCCAAAAGACCGATCTGATAAACCGCATGATCCAGATAAATAAAATATGCACTAGCGCTATTCACATAGGACAGCTTCAATATGTCCTGTTCCAGCATTTCAAAAGATTTCGTATAAGGAATAAACACTTCCTCCTCAACGGTATTCAAAACGCTGTCATAATAATAGACTGCAGCCCCCATTTCGCCCTCATGGATGCCACGGTTCATATATCCATACACCATAAAATACACATTACCTGTTTCATCCACATGAAAGATCTTGATATCATGTTCCTGATAAGCTTCTCTCAGATCAGTGATATCATCATCCAAAAAACCAAACACCTTAGAAATTTTATTATCTGTAATATTGTAACTGTAAAGACTGCCGGCATTAACAAATGCCAGACGGCTTCCTTCAGAGTTTTCAACCATCTGTACATCCTCACCCGTGATGCCGAGCATGATCTTATTATTAGCCATTGTAGCTGTTTCCAGATCAAAGATCTGCTCCATCGTTCTTTCATAATCCAGCAGAAAGAAACGTTCCTCTCCCTGACGGATCCTGTAATATTCCTCCACTGTATAAAAGATATCCTTTTCGTTATCCGTAATGACGGCAAGATATTGAACTTCAATATTAGCAATATCACTCTCGATATCGCGGATCATAGCCACCGGTTCGGTAACCCTCTCCACAGGCAGATTGCCCCATGTTACCTGATTCAGGCTGCTATGAATATTGACCTTGTGAAATGTGGTATTGTTTCCTTCCGAATTGCTTTCCAGATAGGTAGGAAGTTCATTGGATGCCGTATATTTATCAAATGTAGCATTATTAAAAAAATAGACATATTCCAGTTTCTCCGACACCTGATAATCATCCGCCTCTATGATTCTGGTATAATATCGTATTTCATCCCCTTTTACTGTCTGCAGGAGAAGACAGAAAGAATATTCCTGATGATCTTCCAAAAGATCCTTCAGTGTAATATCTGCTGTAATAATATCTTTATTCGTGACATAATTATAGATCTGTGTGTCCTCGATCAGACGCGACGCATCCATCGTCCGAACCTCATACTCAATCTTCTCAATGCCTGTTCCATAGGTATCGATCCTGATCGAAAGATTCCTGCCTTCCATCAATGGCGTAATGGTTTCTCTCAAAAAAGGAATCTCCATCTGATCCGCATATCCATGTATGGTGTTAAACTGCTGCCCCTCATACACAAAAGTAACCAGTGGGAAACCGGCAGGACTCATCTCTGCCGTCATATCTGTATTGCCGCGGTTCATCAATGCGCCCAGAAGAATCAGGGACGCAAAAAACATGCAGACGCAGTATATTATTAAAATAATTCCCTTACTGATTCCTTTTTTTCTCACTTTACGGTTCTTGTCCCTTTCGTAAATTAACCCTAACTGTTATTCCCTTTTTGTTCATCTAAGGAAACGCTTTCATCAGTGTTTCCTTATCAGTTGCCCCAACATCGGATGGATATGAAGATACTGCTCCAGTTCTTCCAATGAGCCTGAATATTCCCCACCATTCTTTTTAGGGGAAATCTTTTTTTCTTTCCTGACCGCCCGGATCAACAGATTCTTCGGCGTATGTTCCAGATCGATAAACTCCAGGATCTGCGTCTCATATCCCATCTTTTCCAGGCAATCCGCACGATAAGCATCTGTAATCAGCGCCGATATCCGTTCCTTAACAATGCCATATTTTAATATTTCCTGAAGCGGCTCACAGACGATCTGTCTGTTCAATTCATGCTGACAGCATGGCACTGCCATGATCACCTTTGCGCCCCATGACACTGCCTTCGCAATGGCGTAGTCCGTCGCCGTGTCGCAGGCATGAAGGGATACCACCATATCTATCTTATCCGTATTCTCATAATCTTTAATATCGCCTCTGATGAATCTCAAATCCTTATATCCAAGCTTGTCCTTCAGACGATTACAGTCATCGATCACATCTTTTTTCAAATCCAGCCCGATAATATCTATATTTTTATTTTGTATGATCTTAAGATAATAATACAATGCAAAGGTCAGGTAAGATTTTCCACAACCGAAATCAACGATACGGATCGTATCTTCTTTTTGGAGCGCCGGTAAAATATCTTCAATAAATTCCAGATAACGATTGATCTGTTTAAACTTATGATATTTAGATTTGACCACCCTGCCTTCCGGTGTCTGCACCCCCAGAGCAGCCAGAAAGTCTACCGTCTCGCCGTCCTTTAAAATATGGTTTTTACTACGGTTATGTTCAAAAGAACATTCCTGCTCCGGTCCGAGATCCCGGACATTTGCTTTTTTCTTTTCACGGACAGTCACGGTTCCTTTCTTATTCGTCAGGATCGTAACTTTCCTATCAACGCATTCCGCCTCCAGCTGACCAAATTCCTCTTGCAGATAGCGAACAAGTTTCTCCTTCATCTTCTCTGCATCATAATTTTCATGCAGTACCTTTGTCCCTACATACCGCGTCTCCTGAAAGACCAGTTCCCCACGGATCACAACCGGACGTACTGTTACCTTTGTCAGCTCTGCCTTGACCAATGGTCTGCTGACGATGATACGATACAACCGTTCTGATACGATCTGCGAGATCGCTTTCTGCAATTTCATGTCCTGCTCTGATTTGTCCATTTCCTATCCTCAAAAAAGGAGCCTACGCAAACCGCTTACCGGCTCTGCAAGCTCCCTTTCACCGTTAAAAAAATTTTAGCATCCCCCGTCCGGAATTATGTCTTCTTTTATAGATTTCATAAAACAACAACACCTGAACCATATCGCCTATCTGCTTCCATCTTTCCGGGGAAAGATCTATCTCCTGTCCCATATTATTTCTATTCTGGGTCATAGTACCATCTGCCGTTTCAGAAGCAGTATAGTCCGCATCCTTATCTGATTGCTGCTCCATTTTTTTTGCATTCTCTGCTATTTCATCTTTTCTGATCATCTCGGTAATGTCTCTTGACAGTTTATACAGCATAAACTGATCCGGATAATCGTCATAGATCATACTTCCTTCATAGTCCATCTTGTCTAAGATACTGACGATTTTCTTTTGATACTTTTTTGCATCCTGCGGATACATCTGCTGCAGATATTCTAAGTCCCGAAGCATGACATCTTCATCTTCATATGCCATTGGCATAGGATAGGTCATGTAAAATGGCAATACCTTGTTTCCTCTCATAGATACATCCCAAAGCTCTTTGATATATTCTATGCGGATGCTGAAAAAATGTTTCAGCGCAACAATAGCGATCGCCATTCCGTTGCAATCGCTATTTCATTGCACTAAGGAAGCGCTGATGAAATCACCGCTTCCTTATGATTATTTGATTGTCTGTATTCTGGTCAATGCACGCATTAAGGCAATCTGTGCACGGTCCTCATCAATACCCGCTTCCTTCTCCTGCAGTCTTCTCTCTGCACGTTCCTTTGCAGATTTTGCACGGTTCTCATCGATCTCATCCGGCCACTCTACCGCTTCCGCAAGGATTGTCACCTGATCCTGCAGGATCTCCACAAATCCGGCATGAAGCGCAGCTTCCTTTTCCTCATCAGGCATTGTGATCGTCAGGATCCCCGGACTGATAATGACCGTCGTCGGCACATGATTCTTATAGACACCGATCTGACCCTCTGTCGTATTAAACTCTACCATCTCAGCTTCGCCTTCAAAGAAAAGCCGTTCCGGTGTAATTATTTTTAATAAAAATGTATTGTCCGCCACCTTATCCAACAGCTCCTTTCCAAGACAAAGGCTTACTTCTTATTCATTCTGGCAACTACCTCATCGATAGAACCTGCATTTAAGAAAAATCCTTCCGGAATATCATCATGCTTGCCATCTATGATCTCTCTAAATCCACGGATCGTCTCAGAGATCGGAACATACTTTCCTTCCATGCCGGTAAACTGCGTCGCTACGAAGAACGGCTGAGACAGGAATCTTTGTACCTTTCTTGCACGGTTTACCACCAGCTTATCATCTTCGGAAAGTTCGTCCATACCAAGGATTGCGATGATATCCTGAAGCTCTTTATATTTCTGAAGAATCTCCTGTACATCACGAGCCACTTGATAATGTTCATTACCAACGATACGAGGGTCCAAAATTCTTGATGTGGACTCCAGCGGATCAACAGCCGGATAGATACCAAGTTCGGAAATACTACGCGACAATACGGTAGTTGCATCCAGATGCGCAAATGTCGTTGCAGGCGCAGGGTCTGTCAAGTCGTCTGCAGGTACATATACTGCCTGTACGGAGGTAATGGAACCATTCTTTGTTGATGTGATTCGTTCCTGCAAAGCGCCCATCTCCGTCTGCAGCGTCGGCTGATAACCAACGGCGGAAGGCATACGTCCGAGAAGCGCGGACACTTCGGAACCCGCCTGTGTGAATCGGAAAATATTATCAATAAATAACAGCACGTCTTTGCCGCCCTTGTCACGGAAATACTCCGCCATCGTCAGTCCTGTCAGACCAACTCTCATTCTTGCCCCGGGAGGCTCATTCATCTGACCAAATACCATGGCGGTCTTTTCAATAACGCCTGATTCGCTCATTTCATGGTAAAGGTCATTACCCTCTCTGGTTCTCTCTCCTACACCGGTAAATACGGAATATCCACCATGCTCCGTCGCGATATTACGGATCAGCTCCTGGATCAAAACGGTCTTACCAACACCGGCACCACCGAACAAACCGATCTTTCCACCCTTCTGGTAAGGGCAAAGCAGATCGACTACCTTGATACCTGTCTCCAAAAGTTCTGTCGCCGTGGACTGCTCTTTAAATTCCGGCGCAGGTCTGTGTATCGGCTCATAATCTACATCTGTAGGCGCCGGCTTATTATCGATCGGTTCACCAAGAACATTAAAGATACGTCCTAATGTATGTTCGCCAACCGGCACTGTGATCGGAGATCCGGTAGCAATCGCCTCCATCCCTCTGACAAGACCGTCTGTAGGTCCCATCGCCACACATCGTACGGTGTCATCCCCCAGATGCTGCGCAACCTCAACCACCAGAGTATTGCCTTCTTTCATCGGGATATTGATCGCCTCATTGATCTCCGGCAGGGCATCTTCAAATTTAACATCGAGAACCGCACCAATAATCTGGGTCAGTTTACCCTTTTTTACATCTGCCATCTCTATTATATGACTCCTTTCTCTAATTGATAGCGTCAGCACCGGCAATAATCTCGGTAAGCTCCTGCGTAATGGAGCCCTGACGCGCTCTATTGTACAGCAATGACAAGTGATCTATCATCTCCGCTGCATTGTTTGTTGCTGAATCCATTGCCTGCATACGGGCACCATTTTCACTGGCGATCGACTCGATCAGCCCGCCATATAACTGGCTGGTGATATACTTTGGAATGATCAGGTTCAGAGCTTCCTCATCCTCCGGTTCAAAGTTCATCGGCGCCTCTGCCTTGGTCTCCTGTTCATCCTCCATCGCCATATCCCCCATATCCAGCGGAAGAAGCTTGCGCAGCGTGGGAACATGGCTCACCGTGTTTTTAAAGAATGTATATGCAAGATAGATCTCACTGATTTCCCCAGCTTCAAATGCATGTAACAGTTCCTTGGTAATGGTAACTGTATCCTGATATGCCGGTTCATCGATCACCTCGGAATAATTCGTTCCCAATTCATAGCCATAACGTTTCATGGCATCCTTACCTTTCTTACCGATGGGGTAGACAATTGTGTTGTCTTTGTTAAACTCCTCATTCTGAGTGATCAGCTTGATCACATTGGAGTTATACCCGCCGGCAAGGCCTTTATTGGAAGTGATCATAATGACTGCTTTCTTTCCCTTACCATCCGACTTCAAAAACGGATGATCCATATCAGGAGCTTTGGCAAGAATGGAAACCATTGTTCGGTAAAGGGAGTCAAAGTAAATCTGTGACTGTTCCGCCCTTGCCTTTGCTTTCTGCAATTTTACCGTGGCAACAAGCTTCATGGCTTTCGTAATCTGCTGCGTACTCTCTATACTGCTTTTACGCCTTTTTATATCTCTCATGGAAGCCATAATGATATAACCATGCCTTTCTCTTAGCTTTTTATCTGACTAAGGTTTATATTTTATATTTACCTGAAGTCCGCCTTAAATTCCGTAATTGCCTTAATCAGCAGTTCTTCCATCTCTCCCGACAGTTCCTTTGTATTCTTGATCGACTCGGGAATCTCAGGATATTTGGTATCGATGAAATCAAACAGTCCATCCTGAAAACGTCCGACTGCGTCAACAGCGATATCCAGAAGATATTTCTTCGTAGCTGCGTAAATGATGATAACCTGATACTCTACCGGCATCGGCTTATACTGCGGCTGCTTCAGCATCTCCTTGATTCTCTCGCCCTGTGCAAGACGCTCCTTAGTATCCTCGTCCAGATCGGAACCAAACTGGGAGAATGCCGCAAGTTCACGATACTGCGCCAATTCCAGACGAATCGGTCCTGCAATTTTCTTCATTGCTTTGATCTGTGCAGCGCCACCAACACGGGATACCGAAAGTCCGGCATTGATCGCCGGGCGGAAACCTGCGTTGAACATTTCTGTCTCCAGATAGATCTGACCATCTGTAATAGAAATAACATTGGTCGGAATATATGCGGATACATCACCTGCCTGAGTCTCAATGATGGGAAGCGCTGTCAGGGAACCGCCGCCGTACTCTTTGCTCATACGGGCAGCTCTCTCCAATAATCTTGAATGCAGATAGAAGACGTCGCCAGGATATGCCTCACGCCCGGGCGGTCTTCTCAGAAGCAAGGAGAGTGTACGATATGCCGTAGCATGTTTACTTAAATCATCATAGATCACAAGTACGTCCTCGCCATTCTCCATCCATTCCTCACCAATCGCACATCCTGCATATGGTGCAATATACTGAAGCGGAGCCAGCTCGGAAGCTGTAGACGCTACCACTGTCGTATATGCCATCGCGCCAAACTCCTCTAATGTCTTTACGATCGTAGCAACCGTAGAAGCCTTCTGTCCGATCGCAACATAGATACACTTAACATTCTGACCCTTCTGGTTAATGATCGTATCAATGGCAATCGCAGTCTTACCGGTCTGTCTGTCACCGATAATCAACTCACGCTGTCCCCTTCCGATAGGAACCATAGAGTCAATCGCCTTAATACCTGTCTGCAGCGGGGTATCAACAGACTGTCTGGTAATAACTCCCGATGCCACACGTTCAATTCTACGATATTTTGTTGTAGTGATAGGACCTTTTCCATCAATCGGCTGCCCAAGGGCATTGACTACCCTGCCGGTCATCGCATCGCCTACCGGTACTTCTACCACTCTGCCGGTTGTTTTTACGGTATCGCCTTCATTAATATTCTTATGGCTGCCGAGTAATACTGCTCCGACATTATCTTCTTCCAAGTTAAGTACCATGCCATATACTTCGCCGGGGAACTCCAAAAGCTCACCCTGCATCGCATTCTGTAAGCCGTGCACACGGGCAATACCGTCAGCAACCTGAATAACCGTACCCACATCGGATACTTCAAGCTTATCGGCATACCTCTTGATCTGATCCTTGATCACTGAACTTATTTCTTCTGGTCTTAAATTCATGGATCTTTTCGCACCTTTCTTTTATCATCTTTATTTTTAAAATTTCTTAACTGATTTGAAGTTCTGACAAATCCTTTGTCAATCGCTCCAACTTTGTACGGATACTGCTGTCAACCACTCTGTCTCCGATCCGGATGACGATACCGCCGATCAGAGTTTTATCTTCCTCATAGAAAATCTCCATCTCACGATATGCGGTCGTCGCCAGCAGCCTCTCTTTTATTTCTGTTTTCTGCCTATCCCTCAGGGATACAGCCGTTGTCACGTAGGCAGTTCCGATGCCTTTATATTCCTTCATCTTTCCTACGAAGAAATCAAGGATTCCGTCAAGCTCTCCATAACGATCCTTCTGTAGTATCAGTACAAGAAATCCCGTAAGCTCATCACTAAGCCGGTTTTGAAATACATTCTTTATAACCTCCTCCTTTTCCTCTTTGGAAATCTTCGGATGGTTCATCAGATCATTTAATTCACCGTTCTCAGCCAGAACTTTCTGCAGGGAAAGCACCTCTTCAAAAAACTGATCTTCCTTCTGTTCTTCTACTGCCAGCTGAAACAAGGCTTCTCCGTAAGTTCCTGAAATTAGCTTAGCCATGTGCTGTCACCTATTTCCTTCAATGTCTCATTGATCAAGCTATCCTGGATCTCTGTGTCAATATTGGCGGAAACCACCTTTCCTGCCATCAGAGATGCGATAGCAACCATTTCCTGCTTCACTTCATCGACAACTTTCTGTTTCTCCAGCTGAGCTTCTACGTTTGCCCTCTCGATAATCGCCGCCGCTTCTTTTCTGGCTTCGGCAATGATCTTATTTTCATTATCCAATGCTTTCTTACGGGCTTCACTTAAGATCTGTTCTACTTCTTTATCAACGTCCTTCAGCTTGCCTTCATACTCTTCTTTCATTGCCAGCGCGGCGTCTTTGTCGTTCTGGGCAGTCGCTATATCATTCTGGATCCTGTTTTTACGATCCTCCAAAATCTTTCTTGCCGGATTAAATAAATTGTAAGAAAGAATTAGGAAAAGAACAAATACCGCAATAATCGTCAGCAATGAATCAGACAGCAGCTGAAAATCCAAGTCAAACAGCCTTTCATACCCCGCTGTACTGCTTAACAGCATTCCAATTCCTGTACTCAAGCCTCATAGCCTCCTTTCAGACTCTTTTCTTACGGCATTAACGGCTTAACAAATAACAGAAGCATTGCAACCAGCAAACCGTAAAGACCTGTTGTCTCAGCAACCGCCTGACCAAGAAGCATGGTAGAAGTAACTTCGCCCTTTGCTCCGGGGTTTCTTCCTACTGCTGCCGCAGCATGTCCTGCAGCGATACCCTGACCTACACCAGGTCCGATACCGGCGATAACTGCTAAGCCTGCGCCGATTGCAGAACATCCTAAAATAAAATTCTCGTTAAACATAATAATTTCCTCCTTAAAAATATTATAATTAAGTTTTCATATACCGCATTTAATTATCCCCGATGGCATCTGAGATATAAGTCATGGTCAGCATACAGAATACATATGTCTGAATCGCTCCGGAAAACATATCAAAGTACACATGCAGCACTGCCGGCCATCCGATTGCAATCAGTTTTAACAGACCATATACCAGCGCCATCATGATCGTGCCTGACAGGACGTTGGCAAACAGACGCAGCGACAACGAGATTGGAACTGCCAGATCGCCTATGATATTGATCGGCGCCCAAATCGGCCATGGATCACACAATCCCTTGATGACACCGCTGACTTTCTGATGTTTAAATTTATTAAAGGTAATCAGTGTAAACGTCAGGACGCCAAGCGGAAAAGTAACGCCATAATCTGCCGTAGGCGGTCTCAGACCAAACAAGCCGGAAATATTGCTGAGCAAGATAAAGATAAAGATCGTTCCAATATAATTTAAGAACTTTGTTGCATTCTTGCCCATAACGTTCTTGATCATATTATCCAGCATTTCCACGATCATCTCTACAATACACTGAAATGTTCCCGGCACATCCGAAGCATTCTTCATCGTCCGTTTCGCACAGAGTGAAAATATCGTCAACAGCAGAATCATAATCAAAAGACATACGTGGGTTGTTGTGATCCAGATCTCCGTATCGCCGATATGGAATGAAAATATACCTTTGATCATAAATCCCAGATCCTGCGAGGATAATAGCATACCTGCTCCCATCATTTCACCTCCTTGTCCATTATTTTATAACACAAATCTTTACTTCATCCATCTTTGCAACAATTTATGCGTGAACGGCTGCAGATACGCGCCGATTTTCAGTCCCATGATTCCCAAAAATGTCACGATCGGATTCATAACACCGGTAACCGCAACTACTCCTAACAGGATCATCACGCAACCATACCGCAGAAAATATGACGTTCTGGTCACCTTCTCCGCCGTTCCCTCATCATAAGCCAACACTTTATTGATGGTATAGTTCATATGAATTGCCATGCCCGCCGCTGCAATGATCCCAATCCAGAGACTGACTGCATACGCCAGTTGATCATGCGTAAAAAAGATTCCGACGATCTGGCAAACCGCGCCAAAACAGAAAATCCCAATGACCAATTCCACAAGCGTCTGATTTTCTTTTATTTTTTCCTTCATTACCGCAGCCATATTTTTTCTATTATTATTTTATATGATACACCAATCTAACGATATCTTCATTTACTATCTTTATTATCTTTACTCTTTGCTTTCTTTACTATCTCTACTTTCTTCAACATCTTCCTCGTCATCTTTTGTCATCCGTCTGGCAAAGATATAGATATTGCGAAATCCTGCCAATGCTCCGATAAAAAAGAAGATGATCATCAGATAAGAAGTACCTAACTTTTTATCCAAATAGTATCCAACGAAAAAACACAAAAAAATCGGAACAAGCATATTGATTCCAAACTGTGTAATTAAGGTCAGCATTCGTAATGTTGACTGCCTTTCCTTTTGCCTCTTCCTATTTTTTGAACTCATAATATTTCCTATTATAACCATTTTTTGCAAATATGTCCACTATGATTTATCCATTTTTTCAAATATTACGATGAATCGCATTACGTGCAAATTTGACAGGAAAGAGCTTATCTAAAGAGAGTCCCTTTTGTAAAATATTTGACCGTAAGTGATGATTTATGTTATAATCCCAGAAAAATGCGCAACTTGTTGTATGATGAAGACATCTACGCAGGAGCATGATATGGCTGAAAAGTTATCAATAAGAGCAGAATATGGAATTTTATAAACACGGGGTGAAAAAATATGAAGATGTATATTACAGTGGGAATTTTTACTGGACTGATTGTTTTTTCTCTTATTTTCGGTTATTCTGGCACTCCTGTTTGGCATCGGCACGTCATTACTCTTTGCGGGAATCCGTACCATAATAAACGGAATCAAAAGAATTTTGAGCAATGCGGATTACTGGATCGGAGAGAGCGCGAAGGCAAGCAGATATCCGGAGAGTGAGATCAGGGAATTTGGCAGGCAGGCGGTTGCACCGGACAGTTTTTATTTTACACTGGATGGTCAGGGCGGCGCGCCGGGAAGCACCGGGCTGCTTACGCGGGATTATATCATGTTTGAAAATTATACGAACCTTTGTGTGATCAAGAGGGAAGATATTGAGAAAGTATATTATTCCGAGTGTGAGAATGTATCTAACGTCAGGGCAGGTAACGCCGGCGGGAATCTTAGAATTCATACATTTTCCCTGCGGCTTGCAGTGATTTCCAGGCAGGGTACATGGTGCATGGCAACGGTTCAAAAAAGGATCGCAGATGAACTGGTCGCAAGGCTTTTGGAAAAGCATCCGAATATCAATACCGCGGACGGGCGCATTTGGACGGAACAGGAATGGTTTACCATAGAAAGGGCGCTGCGCAAAGGAGATAATACCAAATAAATAAATTCCTTTTTTGTATTATTCCCTATTTGTATCATTTTCCAAATAGATCACCATGTGTCCCTGTACGGGACAATGTCAGCACAAGGACATCATCGTCAATGCGATAGACCAGTAGCCAATCCGGCAAGATATGGCATTCTCGGTGTCCTGCCCAGTTGCCGGACAGGGGATGGTCTTTGTTCTTCTCCGGCAGCGTCTCACCGCGTGACAATGCCCGAATAATGTCATCCAACAAGTCAATGTCCAGACGTCGTTTCAGCGCCAGCTTGTAATCTTTTTTGAACTGTGTCGTCCAGACAATATCTCTCTTCATCGTTTCAGCTCCCTGAGCGCTTCTTCCACATCGGAATAATGATTCGCTTTCGGATCATGGGCGATCCGCTCCGCTTCCAGCATGGCAGCGACGGTCTCCTTGTTGGGCTGATCCAGCCTAACTTCAAAAGGTATCCTGCCCTCACGGAGCGACTGGCGAACAAAAATATTGAATGCCGTGGAAAGATTCATACCGAGCTCTCCAAAAAGCGCATCGGCCTGTGCCTTCAAATCCGAATCCATGCGGATGCTGAT
>DLOP01000073.1:0-14662 GCA_002478505.1 Lachnospiraceae bacterium UBA7481 | reverse complement strand
AGCAGCCCGAGAGTCCCGTTTGCAAACGAAAATCCAAAACAATTAGTTGACACAAACAAGCAATCCTCTATTGAAAGCCACTGGTAAAAGTTGTATAATATTCGTGGATTTTATCTAATTAATAAAATGTATGTGGAGGTTCACCATGAGCGAGAACGAAAAGAAAACCGGCGGATGGCGCACCAACAAATGGGTTCGTGCCGCAATCCCCGCATTACTTTTACACTGTAGTATTGGTACTGTATATTGCTGGTCAATATTCAGCCAGGAGATTGCCGACTATATCGGCTTCTCAAAAGGCGCAACGGAGTGGGCGTTTAGTTTTGCCATCTTTTTCCTTGGTATGTCGGCGGCATTTTTAGGAAACGTTGTAGAAAAAGATATTCATAAATCTTCCCTGATCGCTACGATCTGTTTTGCCGTAGGTATGGCAGGGACCGGCTTTTTCATTTATTATGGTCATGCTCATATGGGAACGCCTCTGGCGCTGATCGGCATTTATATCTGCTATGGCTTTATCATGGGTATCGGTCTTGGTACAGGGTACCTTTCTCCCGTGAAAACATTGATGTTATGGTTTGAAGACAGAAAAGGTCTTGCAACAGGTCTCGCAGTTGCAGGATTCGGCGCAGCAAAAGCAATCGCCAGCCCGATCATGCAGTCCATGCTGGATAATCTCGGTGACGGCGGCATTTATAAGATGTTCCTGATCCTGGCTGTTGTATATTTTGTCATGATGTTCATCGGTCACCTTCTGCTCAAGAAACCGGACGGATGGCATGAACCGCAGAGCAAAAGCGAAAAACAGAGCATCATGTCCGTCATTAAGACAAAACCCATCGCCAACTACATAGGTATCTGGCTGATGTTCTATATCAATATCACCTGCGGTTTGGCTTTGATCTCACAGGAAAAAATGATCGTAAAATGTATCGGTCTTGCCAGCTATGTAGGAATCATTTCCACGATCTCCGCAGTCTTTAACGCCGGCGGACGTCTCGGCTTTTCCGCATGGGCTGATACAATGAAAGACAGAAATACGATCTACAAATTGATCTTTATCCTTTCCATCGCTTTTACTGCCATAGTTCTTTTGACCAACGGCATCAAGAATGGTGAAGGCAACACGCTGTTGATCATCCTTGTACTGTGCCTGATCTTTATCGTTAACGCGGGATACGGCGGCGGCTTCTCCAACGTACCCACACTGTTATCTGATCACTACGGTATGGGAAGCATCAGCGCGATTCATGGCATTACCTTATCTGCATGGGCATTTGCCGGACTGTCCGGTAACCAGATGGCGGCTTGGATCGTTAAAACATTTGGCGCTCCGGAAGAAATTGAACATGTACTTGCTGACGGAAGCACTGAAATGATTACCGTCAATCCTACTGGATACCAGTACGTATTATATGCGACCATCGCCCTTTACATCCTCGCCCTGATCATCTGCCTGACGATGGTACGCCCTACAGACAAGGCGCTTGCCGCAAAGGAAGCAAAGAAAAAAGCAAAGGAAGCTTCATAAATAATAAGGAACGATACATAAAATATAATTAGCAAATAATAATTAAAAACAGACGAGGGTGCCCAAAACTATGATCAATGAAAGTCATAGAAAGGGGCGCCCTCTTCTTATCTTCTTATGTTCTCCCAATGTTCTAAGGTATGACAGCCATTACGCTTACCCAACCATAAACATTACCAATTCATCTTCATCCTCCAGCCTGATCACCTCTTTGTCCCCGTCATAGACCTGCCCTTCCTTGATACCAAGAAGGACTGTCGAATCAAGAGCGGAATCCGGATCATCAATCCTTGCAAAAATATACGGAACGCCGCCCTTAACGACGCCGATGGGCAGAGCCTCATGATTCGTCGCTTCATACACCCACAGGATCAGCTCTTTCTTCGACGTAAACGTCAGGTCTTCTTTCGTATCCTTGAAAAATTCTTTCACATTGGCGCATATGATATCACCGGCATTCTGTGTCTCATCATTTTCATCCAGCGTAGAGGAATCGCCCTCGGAGGTAATCATATCCTTGATAATATAAAGACGGGCGGGATTCTTGCCAAGCTGCGCATACAGGTGTCCCAGGAAATCGTCACTGACGATAATCTGGTCTTTATTACGAAGCTCGATAATACTCTGGTTCTGTGAATCCAAAATCTCCACAATAACGTCTGTCTGCTTGTTTGTATAGATAGATTCTTTTAACTTTGTCCAGTAAATCAATGGCTTTTCGTCAATATGGACATTGCTGACCATATCGTCTGACAGGAAAATAATGGAGTCGGCCTTATTTGCCGCCAAATCACCCAACGCCTTCATCGGGCTGTAGATATCATCTACAATGATGTAAGAGTACTTCTCCGGCATTAGGATATCCTGATAGAAAGGATCCCCATAATACCCCTTAAGCGTCTCTTCCTCATCATTGGTTCCAGCCAGTATGACATGCAGCTTGTGGTTCTGATATTCATTCTTAAAGCACTGAAGGCTTTCCAATATGTACGGAAGCTTGCTGTTTGTCCCAACCACAATAATCTCCGTTTTCATGAATGTAACGCGCGGAATGATCTGTTTCTCGGGAAGCTTTTTCTTTAATACAAACTTTTCTGTTGTTTTTTCAAATTCGTCCTCATCCTCGGCAATATAGACCCTTTCACTCCCCTGCACAAAGACAGGAATCACGGAATGGCTTACCGCCAGCTCTTCCTCCACAGATAATGTGGAATCACTTTCTTGAATATACACCTCAACGCCCTCAAAGCTAAACAGCTGCTTCATCACGCCGTTGACGGACGGCATCAGGGCAGTAATTGCAAGCATTTTTCCCGTAATCTCATTGTAGTTCACGGCTACTGCGGTCTGATCATTATTTTCAAGATGGTACTCACGGACCATTTTTTCCAATTTGGCATCATTCGCCTCTACAACAATATTGGCCTTATAGTCATTATCTGACTGTGAAAAATACCATGCGACGAACATAAACAGCTTCGATACTTCAAAGCTTTTATCAGTCGTAATGGTTTCCCCTTTTTCTATATTAAAGCCGGGCATCATCAGCAGAACTGTCTGCGCATTTTTCAGGGCAATCTTGTCCAGGTCGATCTTCGACATCGGATTGCCATCCCTGACAATAATATTTTTAAATCTTTTTCTCCCGCCCTTCTGATCGTACATATTGTCAATCTCATCAAGGATTTTCTGTTTATCTTCATTTGCAAGGATGACAATATAAGTATTCTTGACGTCATCAAAACAGTAATCATAAATAATGGACGGCACTTTATTGTTATAATTTAAAATAACAATATGGTTCGTCAGCTTCAATGTGCGTTTATTGTTGGCTGCCCTTTCCAGAAAGCCGTTGATAATACTTGTAATAAAACCGACCGTACCACCGGTCAGGGAGATCATTCCAAGCAAAACGACAATTGTCGTAATAATCAGGGAAATCGGCGTCTCACTGTAAACATATTTTCCACTCGGATTGACCATCAGGGTAAACGCCAGCCGCAGGATCTCACCCAGGCTCTTCCCCTCATTTTCCGGCAGAATACAAATCAGCGCCGCGGATAATAAAATAAAGACAACGTTTACTGCAATAATCATCACACAGATATGCATCGTAGGATTATTTTCCTGAAACACCTGCCAACGGTTGCCTTTGTTGTTCTTTTTCATAAAGCCACATCTCCTTTGTCAACGTTGAAATATTATGTCAAAAAGGATTATAACATATTTGTTCCCTTTTTTCCATTAACATAAAAAGAACCACTCAAGAGGCAGGCGCGGTAGAAAAAACAGTTGACAGAATATCGTCAGATACTTATATTAATAGTAATCATCCATGTCAAAGCAGCTTGCTGCGATGACGCGCGATGAGATTGAAAAATAAGATATCAATCTTATTTTTCAACCTATTACCTATATAAATCACCATATCTTATGGAGGAAGTTCATGGAGCAGCAGCCATCCGCCTTTAAGCCATATCCAATACTATACCGTAAGCGTCTGATACCGGAAGAATGCGTTCTATTAAAGGACGACGTAATTCTTTCCTGCAACGAAGATGTCATTGTGACCAAATGGAATGCCTTAAAGCCCAAAAAAGACCTGCACCATGGTTATTCCTGTTATTTTCTAAAAGAAGGCTACAAAGTCAGCAAGTTTTATCAGGAAGACAATTCCCTGCTTTACTGGTATTGCGATATCGTTGATTTTGAATATAAGAAAGAGGATAACCAACTGATCGTGACTGATCTTCTCGCAGACGTCCTTATTTATCCCGACGGCTTTGTCAAAGTGGTGGATATTGATGAAATGGTGATCTGCCTGAATGAGCAGAAGATATCATTGGAACAGCTAAAGCGTTCCCTGACACAGTTAGATAAGCTGCTGCAGATCATCTATAACGGACAGTTTGAAACATTAACTCATTATATCTCCGAGCAGGAAAACTGAACCACTTTATATGTTAATAAGGATACCATGAACATAGTCTCACACCGAAAAACCCAAGGCAAACAAGTTTGCTTTTGAAGCGCGTTTTTCATCGCTATTTAAGTCGCAGCAAAACTGCTCTGACATGGAGGATTAGGTTGATTAAAGATCAGGAAGGGATTGGGACGTTGGAAAAGAAGATCGTCGTACTGCAGGTTTTGAGTTGTCTGGAGTTGGGCGGGGCGGAGAGCCGCGTGATGGATCTCTGCCGTGAAATGAAGGATTCTGAGGTACAGTACGATTTTTTGCTGCATGATGCGGGACCTGATTATTACGAAGAGGAAGCGGCGCAGTTAGGGTGCCGGATCTACCGGGTGCCGCGGTTTCGCTTCTTGAATTATTTTTCTTATTGCAGGGCGTTGCGGCAATTTTTTATGGAACATCCTAAGATCGATATTGTTCAGGGGCATATGACCAGTACGGCGGCGATCTATCTGCCGATAGCGAAAAAATGTGGTGTGAAAAAAACGATTGCTCATGTGCGGAGTGCAGGAGTCGATCCGGGGATGAAAGGAAAGCTGACAAAGTGGCTGCGGCGTAATCTGGATAAAAAGACGGATCATATGTGGGCATGTTCTACAGAAGCTGCCAGAGCAGTTTATGGAGAGAAACATGTGGATGCCGGCGATGTCAGGATCCTTCCTAATGCCATTGATGTAGAAAAATTTGTTCCCACAGAGGATTTGAAGGAAGCAGGAAGAGAGATCCGCAGAAAGTATCATATGGAGGGTAAGTTTGTCGTCGGTCATGTAGGGAGGTTCCACTATGCGAAGAACCATGAGTTCCTGTTGAATGTGTTTGCAGAGATCTTAAAAGAACAAAAGGACGCGGTGCTTCTTCTGGTAGGGGAGGGCAGTCTGATGAAGGATGTCAGACAGCAGGCGGAAGGACTTGGTATTTCGGATCAGGTCATCTTCGCCGGCAGGCAGAGTGCGGTAGAGAACTATTATCAGGCGATGGATGTACTGGTGTTTCCCTCACGATATGAAGGACTTCCCGGAACGGTTGTAGAGGCGCAGGCGGCTGGGCTTCCCTGCGTTGTTTCCGATACGGTGACCAGAGATGTGGCGGTGACGGAACTGGTGGATTATGAGAGCCTGAACCGCAGCCCGAAGGAGTGGGCGGTGATCACACTGGCGCATTACGAGGAGATCAGGAACCGGAAACAGAAAAAATTTGACCGATGGGATCAGAGATATGTCTGGCAGCCACCGGAGGGTATTTTAAAGACCAATGGGTTTGATGTGAAGGAACAGGCTGCGCAGCTTAGGCAATTATATAGGGATATGTTGTAGTCTTCGACGAGATAAATAGGTAGGTAATTGCCTGAAATAAATAAGTTGTGAAAGGAAAACGGTTATATCCATGAAACGTATGCTTCATATCGTGGGAGGTATGTATCCCGGCGGTCTGGAAAATTTCATCATGAATATCTACAGGAATCTGGATCGTGATAAGGTGCAGTTTGATGTGATCGTACACAGCATCCGTGAAGGCGACTATACGAAAGAGATAGAGGCGGCGGGAGGAAAGGTATATCTTGCGCCCAGAAAATCCAGACATCCGCTGGGGAATTTTCTTGCGATCAGGAAGATCGTGAAGGAGAATGGATATCAGGTGGTGATCCGCCATTCGGACAATGCATTTCCGGTGCTGGACCTGCTGGCTGCCTGGATGGGCGGTGCAAAGAAACGGATCTATCAGTCCCATTCCTCTAACAGTTCCCATGTGGGACTTCATAAATTTTTTCGGATGTTTATGGGATGGATCCCTACAGATCGGTTTGCCTGTTCGGAAAATGCGGGGCTATGGATGTATGGAAACCGATCATGTCAGATCGTAAAGAATGCCATCGATGTGGAGCAATACCGTTTTTCCCATCAGCTCAGGGAACAGGCAAGAAGAGAGTGGCAGATGGAAGACTGTATTGTCTATAGTCATGTGGGTATCTATATGCCTGCCAAAAACCATAAGTTTTTAGTAGAATTTTTTGCCGAGATAGTTAAAAAACAGCCCAATGCCAGATTGCTGTTGATTGGGGAAGGCGGACTCAGGGAAGAGATCGAACGGCAGGTGAAGGAACTGCATCTGGAGAAACAAGTGATTTTGACAGGGATTCGTTCTGATGTACCGAAGCTGTTACAGATGACAGACGTCTTTTTATTTCCATCCATTTATGAAGGATTGCCGCTATCGGTGATCGAAGCGCAGGCGGCAGGACTGCCCTGCCTGATTTCGGATCGGATCACAAGGGAAGTGGTTGTAACAGAGCAGGTGACCCGCATGTCGTTGGATGAACCAAAAGAACGCTGGGCGCAGCAGGCGGTTGCGTTGTCAGAGAATCCCAGAGACAGTTATGCCGTGACGTCACAGGAACTGGTCAGAAAAGCGGGATATGATGTGAAGGATCTGGCAGAGTGGTATGCAGGGTTGTAACATGTGAGGAATTATAATCTATGGTCAGTAAAATCATGTTTCATATCAACAGCCTCGGCAAAGGCGGGGCAGAGCGGGTGGTTGCTAATCTTTCCGAAGAGTTTGTAGGGATGGGGAAAGAGGTGGTCATCGCTACGGAATGGGAAGCAAAGGACGAATATCCTCTGTCTGATCAGGTGCGGCGTCTTGATGCAGGGTTAAGAGAAGAGGAAGAAAGCCTGTCCGGAAGTAAACAGCGCAGTCTCCGTACCGGAAGACTTCATGATCTGATACTCAGGGAAAGCCCTGATGTGGTTTTATCTTTTTGTAGGAATGCCAATTACCGCGCTGTGCTGGCAGCAAAGGGGACAAAGGTGCCGGTGATTATCTCTGTCAGAAGCGATCCATATGTGGATTATGCATCGGTAAAGCAAAAGATGTTAAGCCGTTGGCTGTATGGAAAGGCAGCAGGTGCTGTATTCCAGACGGACTATGCAAGGGATTTTTTCCCGAAAGCGGTACAAAAAAAATCCACCGTTATACTAAATCCATTGCATAAAAAGTTTCTCTCCCTGACAAAATCAAAACAGCGCAGAAAAGAGATCGTTACGGCCGGAAGGTTCCATGAAGCCAAGGATCATATCGTGTTGATCAAAGCATTTGAGCGGATCATGGAGGAATATCCTGAGGTTTTGCTTAAGCTGTATGGTGACGCCAGTGAGGATAATACTCATCATATGCTGAAAGAGTATGTGAAGTCGCACTGCCTGCAGGACAGGGTACTGTTTATGGGAAACAGCAACCGGTTGGAACAGGACCTCATAGACGCTGCGGTATTTGTAATGTCTTCCAAGTATGAGGGGATGCCGAATGCGCTGATGGAAGCGATGGCTATGCAGATGCCGGTCATTTCTACCGATTGTCCCTGCGGAGGACCAAGGACGCTGATTGAAGACGGAAAGAACGGACTTTTGACTCCTGTGGGGGATGATGAGGAGATGGCAAAAGCGATCCGAAAGGTATTGTCAGAACCGGAACTTGCTGAAGAGATGGCCGCGCGTGCCGGGGAGATCGTAAAAAAAGCATCGCCGGACCGGATCGCCGGGGAATGGATGGATTATATCGAAAAGATCATTAAAAATTAACAGTCAGGAAATATCTTATAAGGAATGTAATAAAGGAAACCATTGCAGAAATAGCGGATGGATCATATCAAGAGTGAAAAGGAAAAAGAGACTTGTCAAAAAAGAAGAAAATCGTAATCATAGGACCGGTTTATCCGTATAAAGGGGGGATCTCCCATTATACCGGGATGCTGAGCCGGATGCTTGCAAAAAAATATGATGTGGAAACAGTGTCTTATAAACTGCAGTATCCGAAGTTTATGTTTAAAAAGGAACAAAGGGACTATGGCAATAAGACCTTTGAGATCCCGGATACAAAATACTGGATCAATACCGCCAATCCGTTTAACTGGTTAAATTCCGCGGGAAAGATCAAAAAGCTGGCTCCGGATCTGATCATCGTACAGTGGTGGCATCCGTATTTCGCGCCCTGTTATCAGATCATGCTTGCCGGTTTAAAAAAATACCCGATCCTTTTTGTCTGTCATAATGTGCTGCCCCATGAGCGGTTTCCCATGGACAGGTTTTTGACAAAAACAACACTGAAGAAGGGGAATTATTGCGTGCTTCACTCTAAGGAGGATGAAGGCAATCTGAAACTCCTTCTGCCCAAAATGGAATACCGGCGGACAGTGCTGCCGACCTATAATGCATTTAAGCTGAACAACATCAGCAGAGAGGATGCAAGAGCACAGCTTGGACTGCCTGAGCAGGAGAAGATGCTGCTATTCTTTGGATTGGTGCGTAAATATAAGGGATTGAAATATCTGATTCAGGCAGCGCCCGCGTTGATCCGGGAGGATCCCTCCACAAAGATCTATATTATAGGGGATTTTGGCGGTTCCAAAGAGATGTATATGGAAATGATCGAGGAGACAGGCGTTAAGGACAGCTTTGTGATCCGGGACGGATATATCCCGGATGCCGAAGTGGAGCCTTACTTTGCGGCAGCCGATCTGAATATCTGTCCTTATGAATCGGCGACCCAGAGCGCCATCGTCCAGATCGCTTTTGGCTTTGGTCTTCCCGTGATTGCCACCAGAGTAGGCGGACTGCCGGAGGCGGTGACGGATGGAAAGACCGGATATGTGGTAGAACCATGCGATCCGGATGCGTTAGCAAAAGCGATTCTGAAATACTTTCGGGAAAACAGAGCGGAAGCCTTCAGAGAAAACGTCATACAGGAGCAGGAACGTTTCTCGTGGGACAGGACGGTTGAGATCATAGAAGAACTTGCCGCCATAAAAGATGGGGATTAGAAAGGATTTGGGCAGAAGCATGCCGGAAGAAAGCTATATTACCGTAATTCCAATTTATAAAAAACAGCTGTCCGCGGATGAAAAAGCCTGCGTCGGTAAATATGCGGAGGTTTTAAAGGGAACCCCCATCGTATTTGCTGCGCCGGAACAGCTGGACTGTGCATGGTATCGGGAACATTTTCCTGGGATCGGTTATGAACGCTTTGCAGACCATTTTTTTACGGGGACCAAATCCTATAACAGGCTGATGTTGTCAGAGGCGTTCTATCAGCGTTTTTTAAAATATGAATATCTGCTGATCGCACAGACAGATGCCGTAATCTTACAGGACAGGAACCGGATTCCGGAATTTATTAAGATGGGGTATGATTATTATGGCGCGCCATGGATTCCGGAACGCCGGATCTGGGAGTGGACATTTCCACGAAAGAAGGGTTTTCCCGGATTTCGGATCCTTTGCTGCAAAAAAAAGGGATGCGGTATCCAGATGGGCAATGGAGGATTTTCCCTGCGCAATATCCGCAAATGTATTGCGTTGATCCATGAATTCCGGTATCGTAAATTATACTGGTTCCTTAAGAGGAATGAAGATATCTTTTTTGGTGTTTTTGGACGGGAGAACCGGTGCGGTTTCCGGCTGGCGAGCGTAGAATGCGGTCTTGCGTTTGCAAGGGAATATCATTTGCGGGAATGTTTTGAAAAGGGAGATATCCCTTTCGCGGTCCATGGCTGGCGGAAAGATTTTAAAGATTATAAAGAAATGCAGGACTGCCTGCGTAAGGGAACAGATTGAAGTTGCGGCAGGAAAGTGAGGAGAAAAGATATGGAGAAAAAACCATTGATCAGCGTAGTAATTCCGGTACACAATGCAGAGAACACTTTGGATGTGTGTATCCAAAGCGTTGAAATGCAGGAGTTTAAGGAGTATGAGATCATTCTGGTAGACGACGGCTCTACGGATCAGTCCGGGATCATATGCGACACACGGGCGGAGGAAAATGAAAATATCAGGGTGTTCCATACGGAAAATAGGGGCGCTGCAGCAGCAAGGAATTATGGCGTCCGTCAGGCCAGAGGAGAGGCTATTGCATTTATTGACAGTGACGATACCGTATCAGAGATTTATCTTTCTTATTTGTGGGAATTGATGCAGGAATACGGGTCGGAGATTGCTGTATGCTCCTATGATAAGGTGTACGACGGCAACAAAGTGATCGAAGTGGATGTAGGAGAGGACGAGGTGCGTTTCTGTATTTCAGGAGAGGATGCCGTGGAATGCCTGCTTTACCAGAAATATTTCCTGAGCGTACCATGGGGGATGATCAGCAAAAAGGAGCTGTGGGATAAGGTGCAGTTTCCGGAAGATACCAAGGCGGAAGATATGGGAACAATCTATAAGCTTTTCGCCGCAGCGGATAAGGTGGCATATGGGAGCGAGTCGGAGTATCAGTATTACCAGCGTAAGAGCAATACGATGTTTTCTACCTGTGATGAGAGGAATCAGGATTACTATAAACATTGCCGGGAAATGATCACATATGTAAAGGCAAATCTGCCTTCCTGCAGAAAGGCAGCGGTCAGTCGTTTCTTTTCCGCCTGTTTTCAGATCTTGTCAGAGACGCCGATGGATGAAGGCCATGAAAAGATGGTCCGGCAGATCTACCGGGATATCAGGAAGATGCAGAATACGGTGCTTCTGGACTCCAGGGCAAAAACGAGAAACCGCATGGCAGCATTACTGTCCCTTGTCAGCATCTCTTTGATGCATAGGATGCTGCGGGCATACTATATCTTAAACCGTAGGATAAAATTATAGGCATCATAATTTGGAGGTCTGAATGTGAAGAAAGCTGCATTGATTTTGGGAATTATATTCTTACTACTGACTTTTATAGGAGGCTTCTATGTAATTATAAATCATGGGGAGGTATCTGCCGGTTATGCAGTGGTACCTTCACTTTGGACTATAATATGTTTTGGATACTGTGGGAAGAAAAAATAAAGCAATTTATAACAGAGAGGAAAATGCATGAATAAAGTATGCATGGTGGAATATCAGGGCAGGTGCGACGCGGAGGGTAAGGCAGTAGGCCATGCACCGAAGGTTCTGCAGGAATATCTGCAGATGATCCGTAATGACTGTGAAGTATCCGTCTTTGCGCCCAAAGTGATCTTAAAAGAACTGCCGCGGGAAGATCGGAAAAATGCGGGATCCCTGCAGGCTAAAGTTTTGCCCTGCCATATCGTCATGAAAGGGAAAACCCCTTTTTTAGAAAAGATTACAAATAAGCTCCATATGTTTACCAATATCCGTAATGCCATAAAACATACGGATGCGGATATCCTCTGGTTTTTTAATGTGGAATATTATCTGATGCTGTATTTGTTTCTGCATAAAAAGCCAAAACAGAAGATTGTGTGTACCTTATTTTTGGATGGGTATCATGCAGATGCGCAGGCAGGGGGTAAAACAAGGCTTGTGGCAGGTGTCAAACAGTGGGTTTTTAAGCAGGCGCAGAATAGGATTGATCTGATTATTTCCACGGGAAAACAATTTACCTTTCAAAACTGCCGATGGGAGTATATCCCCGATTATTATGATAAAAAAGGATTATATGAGCCCTATCGCCGCCGGATATCTTCAGACACGGAAAAAGAAGAACGGGCGGTCTGTCTGGGAACCATGGGAAATGGAAAGCAGTTGGAAGAAATGGTAAAGGCATTTGTCAGGATTGGCTATCCGCTTACGGTGGCGGGACGGTTCTATGATCAGGAACGGGTAAAAGCATTGCAGAACATTGCAGAACAGGCCAATGGAAAAATAGAGATTTTGGATCGGTATCTTTCGCAGGAAGAGTATCTTTCTTTGCTTGCCAAGGTAAAATATACCGTGCTGCCTTATTCGCCCCTGAATTATGCCACACAGACTTCCGGTGTGATGCAGGAAGCGGTGTTCGTGGATACGGTTCCTGTTACTTACCGGGCAATTTTGGAGGGAAACGATATCTTAGGGGTGGGGTTTGAAAGCTGGGAAGAACTGTCACCGGATCTGCTAGCGCAGGATCTTACAAAGTACCGGACAGAATATCAGCGACTTAGAGAGACGGTGTTTAGTGAAGCGTCTGTACAAAACAAATATATAGCGATTTTTACCGGAGATAGTTTCCGGAATTGATAGCATTGAAAAATTTTATACAGGTTACGGAAAGGCATGGATATTAAAAACGAAAATAAAATAGAAAATAAAATTAATAAACGAAAAACTGATACTGTTTTTTTGGGTGTCAGAGTTTTCTCCCTTTTTCTCCTTTTTATATATTTGATCTGGGCTGCAGGGTTGAAAGAATTCTGGTATGATGAGGTGGCGACCATAGGATTTGTGCGAAGCGGGTTGTCTCTGGGAGATGTGCTCCATTATTATCAGACGATAGAGGTAACTAATCTCCCGCTGTATGCGTTGATCGTATATGGATTTTACCATACGCTTCCGCCGGAAAATATCTGGCTTCTGCTTCCCGGTATACTGATGACGCTGGCAGGTATCTGGCTTCTGGTGCGTCTGGCAGACCGATCTATAGGAAGAAAAGCAGCGTATGCTGTGTTGTTTATGTGCCTGTTTTCTACTACTATTATTAATCGTATTGCTTTGGAGTTTCGGGCTTATGCGCTCCTTTTTTTTGCTGCGGTATTGGTCACAGACACTTTTCTGGTTTTAAAAGACCGGATGGATAGGAAGCGTCTGTGTATCGCTTCGGGAGCTATGGTCATTTTGGCTTATTCCCACTATTTTGGAATTTTATATCTTGTACTGCTTGGAACAGGTGCTCTGATCTGTATTTTGCGCGATAAGAAAAAATGGAAATTGATTCTTCCGTTTCTTGTATCTGCGGTTGTATTTTTTCCTTGGTTTATTACAGCAATGCATGCTTCAAAGGTGGATACAGGGTCTTTTTGGATCGCACCGCCGGAATGGATGGAACTGCCGGAAACTGTAGGATATCTGCTGGGCGGCAATTATCTGTTATGTATCTTATATGGCGTTGGTTTTCTTTGGCTGCTATATGATATTGTCGTATTAAAACAGAGGGATCTTCCCCGGATAATATATGCGTTGACGGGACCGGTAATGATGGCCGTAATTTTTATTTACAGTAGATGGATCAATCCCGGCGGCGGATTATATGAAAACCGGTACTTTATTGCGGTGCTTCCCTGCATTCTGCTGACGGCTTCTTACGGGATCGAGAGATTTATGGCCGTGGTGGGAAAAAAGCATCGAAAGATTGCGTATGGGGTTGTTGTCGGTTTTCTTCTGGCGTCATGTACTGTTGGAGGGCGTAGGAGTTTTTCGGATTCCAGAGAGCAGTATGCCAGATATTCCTATGCGGCAGAGCAGATGATCATGGAAGAAGATCTGAAGGATCAGGATGTGCTCTTGGTATGTATCAGCTATGATGAAGTAGGCGGAGTAGTGTTGGAAGGATGGTATGATTATTATCTTTTCAGAAAAGGATATGCGGCGACTCATCTGATCATGACGCAAAACAGCTCTCTGGATGCTGTGTTGAAAGAGGAGAGTGAAGCATATGCAGGCAACAGTCCATATTTTAGAAAAATCTATGTGGTAGGGGATACGGATCATATAGTCTATCATGGTTCCGATTATACGATTACCGTACAGGATTTCTTTTATAAATTTACGGTTCTGGAGAGACCGGACGATTGATGTAGTCTTTCGTTGCAAAGTCTGACGGATGGATGACGGCGGGATTGCCGATGACGATGGAATGCGACGGAACATCCGTATTCACATAGGCTCCCGGGGCAATCAGGACGTCATCGCCGATAGTGATCCTGCCCACAATGACAGCGTTGGTGCCGATCCAGACATGACTGCCTATGGTGGGAACGCCCTTCCTGCTGCCACGGTTGCATTGCCCGATGGTGATACCTGTAGAGAGATTTACGTTAGCTCCAAGGGTAACGTCGGGATGGAGGATGACTCTTCCAAGATGACCCAGATAGAGACCGGGACCGGCATTGACTTCGGCAGGAATGTTGATCTGCGTTTTTTTGGTAAGATGCATTAGTTTCATTCCGTAATATAGGAAGCGGATCCTGCTGCCCGGTTTTTTCTCAGATAGATCCTTCTGGCGATACCAGGAAGCTTTACGCCAGAGGATCAGATACTTTATCTCCAGAGGGAGAAAAAGGCGGTCCTTCAACGTTAAGGGATGGTCATAAATTCGTGATAAGTCTTGATGGATCAATTTTTTTAATTCGTGGTTCATATGAAGCTCCCTCAATTATTATACCATAAGCCCGCAGTGCCGAGCTCGATTCC
>DLOP01000113.1:25545-34414 GCA_002478505.1 Lachnospiraceae bacterium UBA7481 | reverse complement strand
AAAAATTATGAGGAAGTGTGGCAGCGTACAGGGGTGGCGAGCTATCAGGCAGCAGAGATCAGGATCAGCAACTGGGAAGAAGAATCTTTTGATGTAGTCCTTTATACCGGCTACAGTAATACTAGCGGTGGGTCTTTACGGGGAACCGCTACATTTATTGATGATGATATTGCAGTATTATATGATGAGGAAGTGGAGGCGCTTATACGGGAACGGGATATTTCTCAGGATCAGGTTGAAGACAGTGGTATTTATTTTCAATTTACAGGAAGTTCCATTATAGTTACTCATGATCCCTATATAAGGAATGTGTTTGGAGGAGGAGGATTTGCTACAGCAGAAGGAACCTATATTCAAGGGGAACCCGAATATACAACCTGTACGGATATAGCGGAGATATTTTCAGAGAGTGAACTGGAATCTTTGCAGAGCCTATTGGGAGACAGGTATGTAACATTCCTGAGACATATTATAGAAATCGGAGAGATAGAAGAGATTTCCATTGAAAACGGCAGATTATGGAAGGCCTATTGGATGCCGTACCATCAAGTTTGGTGCAATATTATTATCTATGATAACGGAGATATCTATGTAGAAGGTTATTCTGATAATGGAAAGGGTCGTGAATATTATACAAACACCGAAGATGCAGAGATGCCTGATATAGATAATAAATAGAAGAATTGTTGCAGAGACATGATCCCAAGTGCTTGATTATACGGACGAAAAGTCGATTTGACAAAAGAAAACAAATTCCTTCGGTAGAAAAGCATGCAAAAAAAGCAATTCAGTATACTGATGAAATTATACAGTGGGTGATGGGATCGTGAAACAGTCAGGGGACAACGATTGAAGGATATCAGATATTACAATTTAAAGAAGGTATAAGAGCAAAGGGAATCATTTCTGACAAAAATAGAGATGTATCCCTTTTTACATGGGGAAAAAGAGTTTTAAATATTGCAAACAGTCCTTGGAGAGACTATAAATACTATTATTTTATTAAAAATATATAAATTAAAATAAGAACAAACGTTTGCTTTTGCGTGGACATTTAATTTATAATGTGCTATACTAAAATCCGCTCTTACCATACTTTGTTTAACTGATAAGGATGGCAGATAACTTTTGGAGGTGATCCCGTTTCTATGGAATTTAAGATTCACAGCGATTATGAACCTACCGGTGACCAGCCTCAGGCGATCCGGGAATTGGTGGATGGCTTTCAAAAGGGCAATCAGTTTCAGACGTTGCTTGGTGTGACGGGTTCCGGCAAAACCTTTACGATGGCCAATGTCATTGCGGCACTGAATAAGCCAACGTTGGTGCTTGCCCACAATAAGACGCTGGCTGCCCAGCTCTACAGTGAATTTAAAGAGTTTTTCCCGGAAAATGCGGTGGAGTATTTTGTCTCCTACTATGATTATTACCAGCCGGAGGCTTATGTGCCGTCTTCGGATACTTATATTGAAAAGGATTCTTCGGTGAATGATGAGATCGATAAGCTGCGTCTTTCCGCCACGGCGGCGCTGACGGAGCGTAATGATGTCATTGTTATTGCCAGCGTCTCCTGCATCTATGGTCTGGGCAGCCCGGAGGACTATATGGAAATGATCGTTTCCCTGCGTCCCGGCATGCAGAAGGATCGGGATGATGTGATCCGTGAGCTGATCGCCATCCAGTATGACAGGAACGATATGGACTTAAACAGAGGATGTTTCAGGGTCCGGGGAGATGTTCTGGAGATCAATCCCGCTGAGATCGGTGATGTGATCATTCGTGTGGAGTTCTTTGGGGATGAGATCGACCGGATCGTGCAGGTCGATCCGATAACCGGCAAGTTGTTGTGTACTTTAGAGCATATCAGTATCTTTCCGGCATCCCATTATGTTGTGGGAAAAGAGAAGATGGAGATGGCATGCAAAGCAATCGAAGCGGAGGCAAAGGAACGGGTTGCGTTCTTTAAACAGGAGGACAAGCTGATTGAGGCGCAGAGGATCTACGAGCGGACGAATTTTGATGTGGAGATGCTCCGGGAGACGGGCATCTGTTCCGGTATCGAAAATTATTCCAGACATCTGACCGGTATGCCTGCGGGTGCGCCGCCACACTGCCTTCTGGATTTCTTCAAGGATGATTTCCTGATGATCGTGGATGAGTCCCATATGACGATCCCGCAGGTCAGGGGGATGTATGCGGGAGACCGTTCCAGAAAGACGACTTTGGTGGAATATGGCTTCCGTCTTCCTTCGGCATTGGATAACCGGCCGCTTAATTTTGAGGAATTTGAAGGGCATATTGATCAGATGCTTTTTGTATCGGCGACGCCTTCTGATTATGAGGCGGAACATGAGCTGTTACGCGCAGAGCAGATCATCCGCCCCACCGGTCTGCTGGATCCGGAGATCTCCGTACATCCCATCGAAGGGCAGATCGATGACCTGATCGGCGAGATCAGGAAGGAAACAGAGAAAAAGAATAAAGTCATGATTACGACGCTGACCAAGCGCATGGCGGAAGACCTGACGGATTATTTGGAAAATGTGGGCATCCGGGTCAGATATTTACACTCTGATGTGGATACGCTGGAACGTGCGGAGATCATACGTGATCTGAGGCTGGACGCATTTGATGTTCTGGTGGGCATCAATCTGTTAAGGGAGGGACTGGATATTCCGGAAGTGACGCTGGTAGCGATCATGGACGCCGATAAGGAAGGTTTTCTGCGTTCTGCTACATCCCTGATCCAGACTGTAGGGCGCGCCGCGCGTAATGCGGACGGTCATGTCATCATGTATGCGGACAATATGACGGATTCCATGCGGCAGGCGATCGAGGAGACGAACCGCCGACGTAAGATCCAGCAGCGTTACAATGAGGAACACGGCATTACGCCGACGACGATCCGCAAGGCAGTCCGCGATGTGATCAGCATCAGCAAGTCGATTGCAAGACAGGAAGATCAGCTGGCGAAGGATCCGGAGTCCATGAATGAAAAGGAACTGGAAAAACTGCTGAAAACCATGGAGAAGCAGATGCGTAAAGCTGCCGCGGAGCTGGATTTCGAGTCTGCAGCGGAACTGCGGGACAAGATGATAGAATTGAAGAAGTATATGAAATAATTATATCGAGTAATTGTATGTATTATTAAAGGACAATATATTCTTAAGAAGCTCCGGTGCGGGAAATGCTTTCATCGGCGCTTCCCATTAAATAATTTAATGAAATTTACATAACTCGAAGTTTGAGAATCTATGTTCCAAAAATGATTTCATTTATGATGTTTTTGGAACATAGATTCTCAAACAAAGAGTTATGTAAATTGGACAAAATCTAGAAAGGAGTACCTAATTATGGCACCGAAGAAAATGCTTCCTCCCGGCGAAGTGATCCGTATCGAGGGGGCGCGCGAACATAATCTGAAAAATGTTGATCTGGAGATTCCGAGAAATCAGTTTGTGGTATTTACCGGACTTTCCGGTTCCGGTAAGTCGTCGCTTGCTTTTGATACGATATATGCGGAAGGACAGCGCAGATATATGGAGTCGCTGTCATCCTATGCAAGACAATTTTTGGGGCAGATGGAGAAGCCGAGTGTGGACAAGATCTCCGGTCTCAGCCCTGCCATCAGTATTGACCAGAAGTCTACGAATAAGAATCCACGTTCAACTGTAGGAACGGTGACGGAGATCTATGATTATTTCAGACTTTTATATGCCAGAGCCGGCATTCCGCATTGCCCGGAATGTGGCAAGGTGATCAGCCGCCAGACTGTTGACCAGATGGCGGATCAGATCATGGAGCTGCCGGAAGGAACAAAGATCCAGCTGCTTGCGCCCATTGTCCGTGGGAAAAAGGGACGTCATGAAAAAGTGTTAGATCAGGCAAAGCGCAGCGGTTATGTCAGGGTGGAGATCGACGGCAGTCTTTATGAACTGACGGAGGAAATCAAACTGGATAAGAATATTAAGCACACCATCGAGATCATTGTGGACCGTCTTGTGGTGCGGGAAGGCATTGAAAGCCGTCTTACCGATTCCATAGAAAACGTGCTGGATCTGGCGGATGGTCTGATGGTAGTGGATGTGATCGACGGAGAACGGATCAATTTCAGCCAGAGTTTTTCCTGCCCGGACTGCGGCATCGGAATCCCGGAGATCGAACCGAGAAATTTTTCCTTTAACAATCCCTTTGGCGCCTGCCCTGACTGTGCCGGTCTTGGCATCAGGATGGAGTTTGATCCGGAACGCATGGTGCCGGATAAATCAGTTTCTATCAACGACGGCTGTATCAGGGCTATGGGCTGGCAGTCGGCGTCTTCCGACGGCAGCTTTACCAATGCCGTCTTAATAGCGCTTGCAAAGCATTTTCAATTTAGTTTAGATGTACCATGGGAGGAATTGCCCTCCAAGGTGCAGGATATCCTGATGTTCGGAACAGACGAGGAAGTAGAAGTGCATTACCACGGACAGAGAGGATATGGAGTCTATCCGATTGCCTTTGAAGGCATCAAGAAGAATGTGGAGCGCAGATACCGGGAGACGGCTTCGGAGATGATGAAGGCGGAATATGAGAAATTTATGTCTATTACCCCGTGTAAGCTATGTCAAGGGATGCGTTTGAAACGTGAATCCCTGGCAGTGACTGTCAGCGATAAGAATATTTATGAGATTACATCCATGTCGATTGGTAAGCTGCAGAAGTTTCTGGAGGAAATGCAGCTTAGCGAGTATCAGCTTAAGATCGGTGCGCAGATCGTCAAGGAGATCAAAGCAAGGATCGGATTTCTGGTGGAAGTCGGACTGGAATATCTGGAGCTTTCCCGTGGGACGGCGACGCTTTCCGGCGGGGAGGCGCAGCGGATCCGTCTGGCAACGCAGATCGGTTCCGGACTGGTGGGTGTGTGCTATATTCTGGACGAGCCTAGTATCGGACTGCACCAGCGGGATAATGATAAGCTGTTGGCTGCATTAAAGGGGTTAAAGGACATGGGCAATTCCCTGATCGTGGTGGAGCATGACGAGGATACCATGCTGGCTGCGGATTATATTGTAGACGTGGGCCCCGGCGCCGGCGAGCACGGCGGTGAGATCGTTGCGGTCGGTAAGGCGGAGGATATCATGAAGGCGAAGGCGTCCATTACCGGTCAGTATCTTAGCGGCAAGCTGAAGATCCCTGTACCGAAGAAGCGCAGAAAGCCCACCGGCAGATTAAGCGTGATAGGAGCTGCTGAGAATAATCTGAAAAATATTGACGTGGATATCCCGTTAGGGGTGTTTACCTGCGTGACGGGCGTTTCGGGTTCGGGAAAAAGCTCACTCATTAATGAAATTTTATATAAGGCGCTGGCGAGGGATCTGAACCGCGCCTATACCGTACCCGGAAAGCATAAGTCGATCAAGGGCGTGAAGCAGTTGGATAAGGTGATCGATATCGATCAGTCGCCGATCGGACGCACGCCCCGTTCCAATCCGGCAACCTATACGGGAGTATTTGACCAGATACGTGATCTGTTTGCCGCTACGGTGGATGCCAAAGCGAAAGGATATAAAAAGGGACGTTTCAGTTTTAATGTCAAGGGCGGGCGGTGTGAAGCCTGCTCCGGTGACGGCGTTGTGAAGATCGAGATGCATTTTCTGCCGGATGTTTACGTGCCTTGCGAGGTATGCGGCGGCAAACGTTATAATCGGGAAACCCTTGAGGTGCATTATAAAGGAAAAAATATTTATGACGTGCTGAATATGACAGTGGAGGAGGCATTGGATTTCTTTGATGCGGTGCCCTCTGTCCGCAGTAAGATCGAGACACTGAATGACGTGGGGCTTTCCTATATCCGTCTGGGACAGCCGTCTACGCAGCTTTCGGGAGGGGAGGCGCAGCGGATCAAGCTGGCGACGGAATTATCCCGGAGGAGTACCGGAAAGACGATCTATATTTTGGATGAGCCTACAACCGGTCTGCATTTTGCCGATGTGGCAAAGCTGATCGAGATCCTGCAGAGGCTGACGGAACAGGGCAATACGGTTATCGTGATAGAACATAATCTTGACGTAATCAAGACAGCAGATTATATTATTGATATGGGACCGGAAGGCGGAGACGGTGGAGGATGCGTCATTGCAATGGGAACACCGGAAGAAGTGGCGCAAAATAAGAGGTCTTATACAGGAAAATATATAAAAAAGATGCTTGGGAAAAATTAGGCATAAAGTTTTTGCCGGAATTTGCCGATAATTTTATTAACTATGTAAGAAAACTCTTTGAAAAAGAATTTCTATCGGTTATAATAGGTTGGGAAGATTCGGGTAAAATGAATAATGGGAACTTCGCAGGCTGATAGAAAGGCATGGTTTAAGGTATGAATTACACAGATATAGGAATCGATCTCGGTACGGCGAGTATTTTAGTATATATCAGGGGAAAAGGCGTTGTATTAAAGGAACCGTCCGTTGTGGCGTTTGACCGTGATACGAATAAGATCAAAGCGATCGGAGAGGATGCCCGACTGATGATCGGACGTACACCGGGCAATATCGTGGCGGTCAGACCGTTGCGGCAGGGCGTTATTTCAAATTATACGGTAACGGAAAAGATGATGAAATATTTCATCGCCAAGGCATTGGGAAAACGGATGTTCCGTAAACCAAGGATTGCAGTCTGCGTACCGAGCGGCGTTACCGAGGTAGAGAAAAAAGCGGTAGAAGATGCAACTTATCAGGCGGGTGCAAGAGAGGTTGCCATCATAGAGGAGCCGATCGCAGCTGCCATCGGTGCAGGGATTGACATTGGAAAGCCCCAAGGCAATATGATCGTGGATATCGGTGGCGGTACGACGGACGTTGCGGTGATTTCACTGGGCGGTACGGTGGAAAGCGCTTCCATCAAGATTGCGGGAGATGATTTTGATGAGGCGATCGTCCGCTATATGAGAAGAAAATACAATCTTCTGATTGGCGACCGTACAGCGGAGGATATCAAGATCAATGTCGGTACGGCGTTTAAACCGGCAGAAGTTGAGTATATGGATGTCAGGGGACGAAACCTGATTACCGGACTTCCGGAAACGATACGCGTATCCTCAGATGAGACACAGGAAGCATTGAAGGAAACGACGACACAGATTCTGGATACGATCTGCGCTGTTTTGGAGAAGACACCGCCTGAACTGGCCGGCGATATTGTAGACAGGGGTATCGTATTGACCGGAGGCGGAGCGATGCTGCGCGGACTGGAGGAACTGATCGAGGAGCGCACCCATATCAATACGATGACGGCGGAGGAACCGATGACCTGTGTGGCCATCGGAACAGGAAGATACATTGAATTTTTAACGGATTATAACGGGGAAACATAGAAAAACATTGCTTGAATTGTTTACCGTATCGGATTCGCGCTGCGAAGCAGCATATTTTGGATTAAAATGCAGGGAGGATAGCTGCTGATATGTTAAAGGGGTTATATACGGCATATACGGGAATGATCAATGAACAGAACAGGATGGATGTCCTGACCAATAATCTTGCCAATGTTGATACGATCGGATATAAGAAGGAGGGAGCGACCAGCCAGTCCTTTAATTCCGTATTTGTTGATAAGATCAGGGATGATTCCGAATGTTCGGATCTTGCAAGGCGTATTGGCCAGGCAAATCCGGGTGTTAAGATAGGAGAAGGCTATACGGACTTTTCACAGGGACCGCTGCAGGTGACGGATAATGATTACGATCTTGCGCTTGGCAGAGAGGGATTTTTTACCATAGAGTTTACCAATAAAGCCGGGGAAACTTCCACGATGTACACCAGAGACGGTAATTTTCAGGTAACAAGGGAAGGGTATCTGGTAACGACCGATGGAGATTATGTGCTTGCAAGAGCGAACAATAACACGACTCAGAGGATCCGATTGAATCCGGATCTTCCGATGACGGTAGATGAACAGGGACGTATCTTCCAGGATGACAGGATGGTTGCACGGCTTAAGATTACGGATTTTGCGGATTACAATTATCTGAGGCATTATGGAGAGAGTTATTATACACCGGTAGAAGGAGCGGAGCCGGCGGATGCAACGGATTGCGTAGTATTTCAAGGATATTTGGAGACATCGAATGTCAGCGTTGTATCGGAGATGGTCAATATGATCACGGTTTCGCGCCAGTATGAGGCCAATCAAAAAGTCATCCAGACATACGATTCTTCCTTAGATCAGGCAGTAAATCAGATAGGAAAGCTCTAAGTTAGGTAAAAAAGGGAGGATATTATTATGGTACGTTCATTATGGTCGGCGGCTACCGGCATGATTGCACAGCAGACTGCAGTCGATACGATTGCGAACAACATTTCCAATGTGAATACAGTAGGTTATAAGACCAGCCAGAATGAGTTTAAGTCGTTGCTTTATCAGGAGCTTCAGACAAAGACCACAACGGCAAATGGCGATACAAAGCCGATTGATTCACAGGTTGGTCTGGGTGTCAGACCTTCTTCAATCACAACGATCTTCAGGCAGGGAAGCTTCTATGCGGCAGATGGTAATAACAATTTTGCTATCGATGGAGAGGGTTTCTTTGCAGTCCGTGGAACAGATGGTACGATCTATTACACAAGAAACGGTAATTTTAACCTGTCAAGAGGAAATAACGGCGGTCTGGTTCTGTCCACATCGGCAGGCGAGCCNNACAAAGGGCAGCCAATCACGTTTAATGCCGATCTGCATGCCAGCCAGATTGTAGCTACTGCAGAGGGTGAATTTGGTATATATGATGAAACGAATAATATACGGTCTCTCGGAATACAGATTGGGTTATTCCAGTTCAATAATCCGGAAGGATTGGAAAAGCTGGACGGCACCATCTGTTCCACGGACTGCA
>DLOP01000113.1:9804-25509 GCA_002478505.1 Lachnospiraceae bacterium UBA7481 | reverse complement strand
TCAAGCAGGGATATCTGGAAGGCTCCAATGTACAGCTTGCTGACGAGATGGTCAATCTGATCGTGGCACAGAGAGCATATGAAGCCAACTCCAAGGCAATCACAACTTCGGATACGATGATGGAGCAGGCGAACCAGCTGAAGAGATAAGATTGAAAAACTTTGTTTTTCAACCGCGAATTTGTGCCTACGGCATAGCACTAAAGTGCATTTAAGTTCGCAGGCTATTGGAAAGGCATGGTTATTTGTGCCGCCAAAGGCGGCGGAATGGGGGATTAATATGGATATCGCAGGAATCGGCGGATATAAGGATTACGCGTCACAGCTTGCATCAAAGGTTGACTCACAGGAGATGACCAATAGGGCAAAAAATGCACAGACAGACGATGAACTTTTAGAGGCGTGTAAGGAATTTGAGAACTATCTTTGGGAACAGGTGATCAAATCAATGAAAGAAACTGTGAATATTACGGGGGAGGACGACAGTTCTTCCAGTATGGTGGATACCTTTATGGATACGGCAATCAGCGATGTTGCAAAGAGTCTGACGAATCAGAACCTAGGACCTAACAGTCTGGCGATGCAGATGTATGAACAGATGAAACGAACTCAGACGATTGATGTGGAGGCGCTTCTGGCGCAAGGGCAGGTCGCACAGCCCGAGGAGGCATAATACATAAAGATATGAAACGCCGCGATAAACGCGGCGTTCTTTTTTAAGGAGAAGTCTGACTATGGAAACGCTAAAAGGCTATATCGGACGTTTTATATTTCAAAATGAGGATAACGGCTATACGGTTGCGGAAGTGGTTGTGGAAGGAGAACCGCATGTCTGCGTAGGGCTTATGCGCGGTTTTTCGGAGGGAGAAACTGTGGAAATGGAGGGAGAATATACCGTCCATCCAAGATATATGGAACAGTTTAAGATATCGAACATCAAGGCGGTACCGCCGGAAGATAAGGTTGCACTGATGCGTTATCTGGGTTCCGGAGCAATCAAGGGGATTGGAAATGCGCTTGCCCAGAGAATCGTGGATTATTTTGGGGAAGATACTTTCCGCATCATTGAGGAAGAGCCGGAGCGGCTGGCAGAGATCAAGGGGATCAGCGGAAAAAAGGCACGGGATATTGCGGAACAGATAGTAGAAAAAAGGGAGATGCGTAACGCGGCTCTTTTTCTGCAGCAATACGGAATCGGTCAGAATCTGGCGGATAAGATCTATCAGCAGTATGGGAATGAAGTATATCAGATCATTAGGGAAAATCCGTATCGGATGGTAGAGGATATTCAGGGGGTGGGATTTAAGATTGCGGATACGATTGCGTCCCATGCCGGAATCCGGGTGGATTCTGATTATCGTATCAGGTGCGGCATCATATATGAGTTGTACCAGCAGACGGCGGAAGGAAATTGTTATTATCCCAGAGAGCTTCTTATGGAAAAAACGGCGCAGCTGCTTGGACTGGAACCGGAACATATTGAAAGACAGATGATGTCCCTCGCTATGGATCAGCAGATTATGTTAAAGAAGATACGGGACGAAGAACGGGTATATCCTGCTTCTTATTACAAAGAGGAGATCACCTGTGCAAGAAAGCTTCTGGAACTGCGGGATAGCTATGAATACCCGGTTGTCAGGAGTACTGATAAGAAGATGATGGAACGTATTGCCTGCATAGAGACTTCCATGGAGATGAAGCTGGACGGCTTGCAGCGGGAGGCGGTAGCGGAATGTATCAAAAATGGCGTATTTATATTGTCAGGAGGACCTGGAACGGGTAAAACCACAACAATCAATGCGATCTTAAAATATCTGGAAACTGAACAGATGGATTTTGTGCTGGCGGCGCCCACAGGAAGAGCAGCCAAACGGATGACGGAGACAACAGGATATGAAGCGAAAACGCTTCACAGACTTCTGGAGATCAATGGCGAACTGGCGGAAGGAGAACGCAGAACCAATTTTGAACGCAATGAGGACAATCCCCTGGAAGTAGATGCAGTCGTTGTGGACGAGGTCAGCATGGTGGATATCCATCTGTTGCGGGCGCTTTTGGCGGCGCTGATACCGGGGACAAAACTAATCCTGATAGGAGATGTGAACCAGCTTCCGTCAGTGGGACCGGGACAGATCCTGAAGGATATCATTGACAGTGGGAGATTTGCCTGCGTTATACTGGAAAAAATATTCCGCCAGGCAGCGGAGAGCCATATCGTATCTTATGCGCACAAGATCAATAAAGGAGAAACCATAGATTTTTCACAGAAGTACCGGGATTTTTTCCTGCTTGCCAAGGATAGTCCGGAGGTGATCTATCAGTATATTGAAGCGCTGGTTAAGGAGAAGGTGCCGAAAGAATTTCATATCGATCCGTTAGAGTCGCAGATTCTTACCCCTATGAGAAAAGGTCCGCTGGGGTCCGAGGCGTTGAACAGGGTTTTTCAGGCGAGGCTTAATCCCGCCTCGCCCCAAAAAAAAGAATATCAGTATGGTGATACGCTTTTTCGCGTTAATGATAAGATCATGCAGATCAAAAATAATTATGATCTGGAATGGGAGATCGTAGGGAAGCATAATATTACCATTGCGGAAGGAACGGGAGTATTTAACGGGGATATCGGAACGATACAGGATATTGATGATTTCAGCAGGATAGTAAAAGTGCGTTTTGATGACGGAAAGCTGGCGGAGTATTCATTTCAGGAGCTGGAGGAACTGGAGCATGCGTATGCCATTACCATACATAAATCTCAGGGAAGCGAGTATCCGGTGGTCATTCTGCCGATCCTAAACGGACCGAAAATGCTGTTAAACAGAAATTTATTATATACCGGCGTGACCAGAGCCAAGGATTGTGTTATAATATTAGGAAATCCGGATACGGTGCTGGAGATGATCCATGCGGATCTGGTTCAAAAACGCTATACGTCACTGGGAGAAAGGCTGACAGAGATAGATATTGGGATGTCATAGGTATAGTTTGGGGGTGTGATTTAATCAATAAGAAGAAAGAAAGAGGAATTTTGGATTGGATATATCCTGCAAGGTGTCCTGTATGCGACGGCGTGCTTCTGCCTGGGGAGGAGATCTGTGAGGAGTGTATTCCGAGGCTGCGCTATGTGGCGGACCCCAGATGCTGTAAATGCGGTAAACCGCTACAGACAGATGAGGCGGAATATTGTCATGACTGCATGGGCGGAAACCATATCTACGACAGCGGTCTGGCGCTCTATGAATATGAGTCGATCAAAGACTCCTTGTATCGGTTCAAATACAAGGGAAGATGTGAATATGCAGGCTTTTATGGAAAAGAGATCGCTAAGCGGCTGGGAGGCAGGATTGCCAGCTGGCATCCGGATGCGTTACTGCCGGTGCCGATGTATAAAAGAAAAGAGCGGATGCGCGGCTATAATCAGGCGGGGCTTCTGGCGGAATCAATTGGAGCGGCGCTTCATATTCCCGTCAGGCAGAATCTTATGGTCCGGCAGAGGCAGACAGTTCCCATGAAAGAGCTGGATCAGGCAAGGCGACAAATAAATTTGAAAAAGGCTTTTATTATCCGTCAATTTGATGTAAAATTAAAGTGTATCATTATCATTGATGATATTTATACCACAGGCAGTACTATGGACGAGTTGGCAAAGGTATTGAGGTCTGCGGGAGTCAGTCGTATTCATTTCCTTACGCTTGCCATTGGCAGACTGTGAAATTTCATAAGGAGGATGGTATAGTTATGAATGTAAAAAATTGCAGAAAATGTGGAAAGATGTTTAATTATGTCGGGGGAATGCCGGTTTGTCCAGCATGTAGAGAGAGTGCAGAAGCGCAATTCCAGGCGGTAAAAAAATATGTACAGGAACATAAGACTGCTACGATACCGGAGATTGTGGAAGATTGTGGCGTGGATGCAAAACAGATACAGCAGTGGGTTCGGGAGGAAAGACTGTTTTTTACGGAAGATTCTCCTGTGAAGATCAACTGCGAGATCTGCGGGGCGACAATCAGTACGGGCAGATATTGTGATAAATGTAAAAAGGATACTGCGCATAATCTTAAGGATTCCATTACGCCTGCTCATGTGGAAGCTCCTAAAATGGCGACTAATCTAGGTAAGCAGAGTTCAAAAATGTATACATACAAAAAATAAAAATGTAGGAATGAATTATGCTCAATGAATCAAGAATCAAATTAATGACTAAGATGGCTGTATATGAGGAACGGGAAGGCAGGAAAAGTATGTCCATAGGGACTTATTTTCGTGGGGACTATATTGGGAAAGAAGTCATCAAGTCGATCATTTATGCTACAGTTGCGTATCTGATCATCATTGGCGTTTATGTGTGTTATGATTTTCAGATACTTGTACAGGATATCTACCGCATGGATCTGGTACAGTTTGGAATAAAGATTTTGAAAGATTATCTGAAACTGGTGGTTTCCTATTCTATTGTTACGTATATCTATTATGCGATGCGCTATCAGTCGGCAAGAAGAAGTCTGAGAAGCTATTATAATAATCTTCGCAGGCTTAATTCCATGTACCGCAAGGAAGAGGCTGAGACTAAATAAAGGAAAAAGACTATGGCACAGTTATTGTTGATTAGAGAACAAATAAAAAGTATTTACAGCCGGTATGAGGCATTTATTGTTCCGGCTTTGAAATTTCTATTGGCGTTGATAGCGATGCTCTTTATCAATGACAACGTAGGATACGCAGAGCGCCTTTCAGGTGCTGCGGTTACTGTTTTGGTATCGTTGTTCTGTTCGTTCCTTCCGTTAAATTTTATTGTAATACTCTGTGCGGCATTTATTCTACTGCATTTGTATGCGCTTTCCCTGGAAGCAGTGCTTGTGGTCGGCGCGATGGTTTTTTTGATGTTTTTATTGTATTATCGTTTTGCGCCTAAGGATACGGTGCTTTTGCTTTTAACCCCGATTCTCTTTGCTATGAAGATTCCGTATGTCATTCCGCTGTCTGCGGGACTTATGGGGACTCCGGCATCTATAGTTTCTGTAGGCTGCGGAGTAGTGATTTATTATGCATTGTCTTATGTATCGTCAATTGCGCCTGTTTTAGCTGCATCGGATTCAGAGGGGATATTTGAAAGGATCAGGATGCTGATCGACGCTATTATACAGAATAAAGAATTGTTGATGGTGATTGTTGCATTTTCCGCAACGATTTTGATGGTATATCTGATACGCAGACTTCCTGTAGATCATTCTTGGACGATAGCAATCATTACGGGTACTTTGATGAATATTTTGATCATATTGATCGGGGATCTGAAATATAATACTTATATTTCCATTGGCAGCCTGATTTTTGGAAGCATTGTCAGTGTGCTTGTCAGTATCGTACTTAAATTTTTTGTATTCAATGTGGATTATGGCAGGACGGAACGGGTACAATTTGAAGATGATGAGTATTATTATTATGTGAAAGCGGTGCCGAAGAATACGGTTGCAATTCCAAATAAAAAGGTGAAAAAGATCAAGGGACAATCCGGAGATCTGCAGCGTTCCGGCAGCATAAGCCATACATCGAGACGAAGCAGATCGGAATCAGATGTTCCGGAGTATCATATGAGACGTTCTGCCACAAAGGGAAGCCAGAGTGAGGAACCGCCGGTCACATCAAGAAGCAAGGGCAATAAAAACGGGACGAAACGAATTATATTACCGGAGGAAGAAGTAAAAGATATGGATTTGGCAGAGCAGTCTCGGGCGATCCGCAGGGTGGATGGAAGCGGCATGACGGGGATTGAGCGTGCTGCAGCGGCGAAGGCGAGACAGGATAGAGAAGAACGTAGAAGACACGAACAATAATGGATTTATCTAACGTAGACAGGAAAGAAAGTGAGTATGCTGGAACAGATCAATGCATTTATAGAAAAATACTTGTCGGTATTAGACAGATTAAATTTCCGTATTACGGATATTGTTGAAATCATAGTGATTTCTTTTATTGTCTACCAGATATTGGCATGGGTCAGCCAGACAAGGGCATGGTCGCTGCTGAAAGGGCTGATCTTTATTCTGGGTTTTGTCCTTCTTGCGGCTATTTTTCATATGAATACGATTCTCTGGATCGTGGAAAAATGTTTATCGATCGTAGTCATTGCTGTCGTTGTCGTTCTGCAGCCGGAGCTAAGGCGCGCACTGGAGCAGTTAGGAAGAAAGAATATCTTTGCTTCTCTTATAACGCCGGATGCCGGTAAGCAGTCCGGCAGATATTCTGACCGTACCATTGATGAGATCGTCAAGGCGTCATTTGCAATGGGAAGGGTCAGGACAGGAGCGTTGATGGTATTGGAACGCAACGAACCGTTGATGGAATATGAAAAGACAGGAATCACAGTGGATGCGGTTGTATCCAGCCAACTTTTGATCAATATTTTTGAACACAATACGCCGCTGCATGACGGAGCGGTAATCTTTCGGGATAACAGGGTGGTATCGGCGACCTGTTATCTACCGTTGTCGGATAACAGGAACTTAAGCAAGTCATTGGGAACAAGGCACAGGGCGGCAGTCGGAATCTCTGAATCGACAGATTCCTTGACCATAGTGGTATCTGAGGAAAATGGAAAAGTCAGCGTTGCTTATGGCGGGGAATTATTCAGCGGTTTGAATCAGGAAGGACTTAGGGAAAAATTGGAAATGATCCAGGATAAGCCGCAGGAAGAGACCCGCAGAGGATGGCGCTGGACAAAGGAGGCTAAGATTGAAAAATAAATTGACATATAATCTTGGGCTGAAGATGATGTCCGTATTTATCGCTTTTGCGCTGTGGCTGATTGTTGTGAATTATGACGATCCGACGATTTCCAATACCTATAGCGGTATTCAGGTAGAAATTATTAATCAGGATGCGCTGACTGACCAGGGAAAGGTTTATGAGATCTTAAATAATTCAGATATCATCAATGTGACGGTAACAGGACCCAGATCAGTGATCGATTCGCTCCGAAAGGAAAATATCATGGCGATTGCAGATATGCAGGAGCTGACATTGATGGATACGGTAGGTATCCAGCTATCCACAGATAAGAATTATGATAAGCTGGATGTGATCAAAGGAGATCATATTGCAGTTGAATTAAATATTGAAAATCTTAAGTCTTCCCATTTCCCGATTAATCTGGTACAGAACGGGCAGCCTGCAGATGGTTATATCGTAGGGGATATTGCCTCTAACCAGAATACGGTCCGCGTATCCGGAGCGGAGTCCGTTGTGTCTTCTGTTGTAAGGGCGGAATGCGTAGTTAATGTAAACGGAAGATCTTCCGATATTACGACAAGCTCAGAGATCCGGCTATATAACAGCGATAATCAGCTGGTTGAGCATCCCAGCCTGCAGTTAAATATTTACAGCGTAAATATCAATGCGGAGATTCTGCTGACCAAGGAGGTACCTGTTATTTATCAATATTCCGGGATTCCGCTTGCCGGATATGTGGTAGAAGAACCGTTGAAATCAGATTGCGAAACGGTAGTGATTGCCGGGAAAACTAATGTGCTAGAGGGGATTTCCTCCATAGAGGTGCCGGCAACGGCCATTAATGTCATGGATAAAGATGAAAGTTATATCGAATCCGTAGATCTTGGCAGATGTCTTCCGGATGGGATCAGATTTGCAGATCCTTCCTTTGACGGGATGAGCGCGGTCAATGTGAACCTGATCAAATTGATCATGAGATCGTTAAATGTTCCTGTCAGCAATCTTTCCGTTATTAATCTGCCGGATGGATTTCATGCGGAGATTCTGATGGGGGATACGGAAGGAACGCCGAATGCCACCCTTCATATTATTACTGAGGGCATAACGGAAGCTTATGAGGGCATCAATGGCGCCGGAGTGCATGGAACGATGGACATTGCGTCATACCTTGATCAGGAGGATGAACAGAAGCTTGTGCCCGGCACATACCGGATGGAGATCGTCTTTGATCTGCCTGAGAACATCAGGACGACGACCACATATTATGCGGATGTCAAGATTACAGAAGAAACAGATTAATATTAGGTAATTGAGAAAGAGTTAAGTCCGGATTACATAACTCTTTGTTTGAAAATATATGTTCCAAAAAAATCATAAATGAAATCATTTTTGGAACATATATTTTCAAACTTCGAGTTATGTAAACCTCAAGGACAGAATTGTTGAACGAAAAATGCTAAAGCAATTGTTTTGCAAACGCCTAAAAGATTGTAATAAGAGAGAGGATTTATATGGCAAGATTGTTTGGAACAGATGGAGTAAGAGGAGTTGCTAATGAGGAGCTGACGCCGCTGCTTGCAATGCAGTTGGGGCAGGCCGGCGCAACGGTCCTAACGAAGGAGAAAGCGCATAAACCGACAATCATGGTAGGCTGCGATACGAGAATATCAGGGGATATGCTTGCAAATGCGCTGATGGCAGGAGTATGTTCGGTGGGAGCTAATGCGGTTTATGTAGGCGTAGTGCCGACTCCGGCGATTGCCTATCTGACCAGAAGGTATCGTGTAGATGCGGGAGTTGTGATTTCGGCTTCTCACAATCCGGTAGAGTTTAATGGGATCAAGTTCTTTGATGGAGACGGTTATAAACTGCCTGATCAGTTGGAAGATGAGATAGAAAGTTATATCCGAAATGATATGAAGGGAATTAAATTTGTTACAGGTTCCCGCGTCGGAAAGATCAAGTACCGGAGCGACGCAAGAGAGGAATATATTAATCATGCGGTCAAAGCGGTTTCCGTAGAGCTGACCGGTATGAAGATCGTCGTAGATTGCGCTGAAGGAGCTTCCTATTATACATCCGTTGAAGCATTGAAAGAGCTTGGCGCAGAAGTGATTGCCATTCATAATAATCCGGATGGTACAAATATTAATGCCAACTGTGGTTCCACTCATATGGAGGAGCTGCAGGCACGGGTTGTGTATGAAAAGGCACAGGTGGGTCTGGCATTTGATGGGGATGCGGATCGTCTTCTTGCGGTGGATGAGAATGGCAAGATTGTAGACGGAGATCAGATTATGGCGATCGTCGGCAATCATATGAAGAATAAGGGTACCTTGAAGCAGAATAAGATCATCGTAACAGTGATGAGTAATCTGGGATTTTCCCTGATGGCGAAAGAGCGTCAGATCGATATTGAACAGACGAAGGTAGGCGACCGGTATGTGTTGGAACGGATGAAAGAAGTTGGAGCCAATCTTGGCGGTGAACAGTCCGGTCACATTATCTTTCTTGATGAAAATACTACCGGCGACGGTCTTTTGTCGGCGCTGCACCTTTTGGAGGTAATGGCGGAGACTGGTAGAAAACTTTCCGATCTGGCTTCCATTATGGAGGTGCTGCCGCAGGCTCTGGTCAATGCCAAGGTGCCAAATCACAAGAAAGAAAGTTATATGGAGTATCCTGAAATTGCAGATGCCATAGATCAGCTTACGAAGAAATTTGACGGACAGGGCAGAGTGCTGATCCGACCCTCCGGAACGGAACCGCTGGTGCGCGTTATGATCGAGGGGAAGGATCAGAAGATGATAGAGGAGGAAGCCAGAAAACTTGCGGATTTGATCACAAATACGGTGCTCTAAATCATAGGCTTGTGGATTTTAAGGAAAGATGTTATACTTACTCTTAGGGGTATGGGGAACAATAAAATAGATCAGAGGGGGTTTTGACTATGGTAAGTCGGAAGGTTACAATCAAGAACCCAACAGGGCTGCACCTACGCCCGGCAGGTAACCTATGTAAGGAAGCGATGAAATTTCGTTCACTTATAACATTTAATTTTAAAGATAATACAGCGAATGCAAAGAGTGTGCTAAGCGTGCTGGGGGCGTGCGTTAAGTGCGGTGACGAAGTCGAGTTTGTCTGTGAGGGCGAGGATGAGGTGGAAGCATTACAAAGCCTGATTGATGCGGTAGAAAACGGCCTTGGAGAATAGAAACCACAAAGATTGGGAAAGAAGCATGCAGTACACGGTCAAGTGTCCTGCATGTCTTTCATTTCTAAGAAAGTGCTGATGAAATTACCAAGACCTTAAAAATAATTAAATGATAGTGAGGTATAAAAACATGTTAAACTTTAAACGATACCAAAAGAATCCGGTAGACCGTTATGCGGAGAGAACCTGGCCGGATAAGGAGATCAGCAAGGCACCGGTGTGGTGCAGTGTAGACCTTAGGGATGGCAATCAGGCGTTGATCGACCCGATGGTGGTTTCCGAAAAGATTGAAATGTTCCAGTATCTGGTTAAACTGGGATTTAAGGAAATTGAAGTCGGATTTCCTGCGGCAAGCCAGATCGAATATGATTTTTTACGTCAGCTGATCGAGCGAAAGCTCATTCCCGATGATGTGAAAGTTCAGGTGTTAACACAATGCAGGGAGGAGCTGATTGACCGTACCTTTGAGTCTATACAGGGCTGCAAACAGGCAATTGTACATATTTATAATTCCACATCCAGTTTACAGCGTGATGTGGTGTTCCATATGGATAAGGAACAGATCAAAGAGATTGCAATCAAAGGAACTGAGATGGTCAAGGAGCGGGCGGCGAAATTTGACGGAAAGATCATTCTGGAGTATTCGCCGGAGAGTTTCACCGGAACAGAGCTGGATTATGCGCTGGAGGTATGTACGGCGGTACAGGAGGTATGGGGACCTACCAAAGAGGATCCGATCATCATCAATCTGCCGTCTACTGTTGAGATGACGACGCCGAATGTATTTGCAGACCGGATCGAATGGATGAGCAATCATTTTAAAGACCGCGAGTCCATTGTTTTAAGCGTGCATCCGCATAATGACCGGGGTACCGGCGTGGCGACCGCGGAGCTTTCCCTGCTTGCAGGTGCGGACCGTATAGAAGGAACCCTGTTTGGCAATGGAGAGCGTACGGGTAATGTGGATATTGTAAATATTGCTTATAATATGTTTTCGCAGGGCATTGATCCTGAGTTGGAAATGGATAATGTAAATGAGATCATTGAGATCTATGAGAGATGCTGTAAGATTCCTATCCATCCGAGGCATCCGTATGCGGGCAAGCTGGTATTTACCGCATTTTCCGGATCCCATCAGGATGCGATCAACAAAGGCGTCAAAGCGATGCAGGAGCGTGGAAGCGAGATCTGGCAGGTTCCGTATCTGCCCATTGATCCCTCAGACATCGGAAGGGAATATGAGCCGATCGTCAGGATCAACTCTCAGTCCGGCAAGGGCGGCGTAGCCTTTATCATGGATACCTATTTTGGTTTCAAGCTTCCGAAAGGCATGCAGCGTGAGTTTGCAGATGTGATTCAGGCGATCTCAGAGAAGCAGGGCGAGGTTTCGCCGGATGTGATCATGGAAAAATTCCGTGAAGAATATCTGCAGAAGAAAGAGCCGATCCATTTCAGAAAGTTGAAAGTAGATGATTTTTCGGGAGAGACCAATTCAGAATTTGATACGAAGGTTTCAGTGACATATACAAATAAAGATCAGGAGAAAAGCTTTACCGCTGTGGGTAACGGTCCTTTGGATGCCGTGCAGCGCGGTATGATGGAGACTTTCCATATCAGGATCAAGATCCTTGATTATGAGGAGCATGCGCTGCAGAGCGGTTCTAATTCGCAGGCGGCTGCATATATCCATATGTTGGACGTTGAAAGCGGCAAGGTGACATATGGTGTAGGTGTCAGCTCCAATATCACCCGTGCGTCTGTCAGGGCAATCTTCTCTGCATTGAACCGGCTGGAGCTTGGATTGGAAGAATAAAATGCGGATTAATATGCAAGTAAAAAGGAGGTCTTCAGACCTCCTTTTTACTTGATTTTAGGAATTGGGATGAAACTCATTGCCCTGGCTGTCAAGAAAGATTGCGTTAATGGATGCGCCACCGCCATCCTGAAGAACGCAGATCATTGTCTTGCCGGTGCTGAGTTCAATCTCGTTGCCATTGTCATCATAATACCTTGTTGCACCGTAATCGGTGGTTTTTTTCCAAGTGACATGGATAGCATGACCGTTTGTAATAAACCATCCGTCTCTGGTGGTATCGTGACACTGATAAATACGGTAACCCTTGGCATCTCTGCTTTCGCCATAAGTATTCTGGAGAATGATGTTTGAGAAAGCCAGCTGTTCATTGGTTGCTGCGTCCATATGGGGTTCCCCGTAAATATAACGGTAATAAAGGTTTTTGTCGGGATCGTATATAAATGTTGAGTGAGTAACCGGATAACATTTGGATAAATCGACTGTGTAAACCTCTACCGCGTTGCTGTAATTAGCTGTCAGATCAGTCTGTCCGCCATTTGGAGCAAAGTTAAAATGATTTTCATCCCAGACTTCCGTACGGTGCCACGGTGTATAATTAAAGGACTCAATATATTGGTTGACGATCTCTGCACTGTAATATTCATTGTGCGGTGCGCTGCGTGAAGAATCACGGAATCCCCTGCCGCTGATGTTGTCGGTAGTTGACTGTGCGATCAGATCATTGATATAGAAAGGACCTCCATCATGAAGCAGGATGGCATCCCATTCAAACATCCAATAAATAAAATAATCTCTTGCGCTTCTGACATTACCGATCTTATCAAGTCCCTGCCAGTCTTCAATGATGCACATGGTACGTGTAATGCTGCCCTCTACAAGGCATTCATATACAACGCCTGCTTTGCTGATATTATATTGCGGCTGTGCGACCTTATCCATTGGAATCATGATTGCCACCGGACGATGGAGATAGACGTCTTCAGTCACAGGTTCGTTGGTCAAGGTACTTCTAACATATCCAGCCGGTAGTTCGTCTGCAGGAGCTGTTGGTTCATCCGTGATTGCTGTATCTGTCTGCGGAGAACCGAATATATCGTCCACATTGACTACTTCATTGGGTGCAGCTGATACGTTGGAATTTCCATCCATTCCGCTAGGGTCTTTCCCGCATCCGACCAGTAAAGAAATACCGGTCAGGGCCGTGAGAAAAAGAATTGTTAGCTTTTTCATAGTTACCTCCCGAAAAAAGATTATGTTAACATAACTCATTATAGCATACTAAAAAATTTTTTACACTAATTCTTGAAAAAAATATTAAGAAAAATATGCCATAAAAAGATGTTCGATTAAATAATGCTCATGAAGTTATGGTTATTGCAGTATTTTGATGAAATTATTAAGATATTGAGATGCGTTAGTCACATCACGCCGCACACTGCCGTCGCAATGCCAAAACCGATGATGGCACCGACGATGACCTGAAAAGGGGTATGTCCCACAAATTCCTTCAGACGGTCTTCGGTACTCATCTTTGTCCCCATATTATTAAATATTCCAATCATTTCATTGAGGATCTTGGCCTGCTTACCGGTTTGTCGTCTGACGCCAAGAGCATCATACATCACGATGATGGCAAAGGTACATGCCAAGGCAAATTCAATACCGCTTGTCCCGTAATTGATCCCGACCGCAGTTGTCAGACCGCAGACAGTTGCCGAATGGGAACTGGGCATGCCTCCGGTTCCCACCAGACGCTCAGGATCGAAAGATTTGGTGACAAGTATGTGAATAATGGTTTTTAATACCTGCGCAACAAACCATCCGGCCACAGCAGACAGGAGAATTTCATTTTTAGTTATTCCTATAAGATAATTCATAAACAGCCTCGATTCATATGTTTGGGATTGCAACTAATTTGAATATACGTTATCATTATATGGGTATATTAAAAAAAACGCAAGGGAAAAATAGGCGAGAACCATTTCCAAAAAAAGGAGGCAAATAAAAATGGATATACAAAAGTCGGATAAAATATATGTCGCCGGGCATAGAGGGCTGGTGGGAAGCGCTATCGTGCGCTCGTTGGACAGGCAGGGATATCACAATGTGATCGGGCGTACCCATAAGGAGCTGGATCTTTTGGATCAGGCAGCAGTCAGGGCATTTTTTGAACAGGAAAAGCCGGAGGTAGTTGTTCTTGCCGCGGCAAAGGTAGGAGGCATCAATGCCAATAATACTGCGCCGGCTGATTTTGCTTATGATAATATGCAGATTCAGTGCAATGTTATTAAATGCAGTCATGATTATCAGGTAAAGAAGCTTTTGTTTTTAGGAAGCACCTGTATCTATCCGAAGATGGCGCCACAGCCGATTCCGGAGGATGCGCTGTTGACGGGTCCGCTGGAGGAGACGAATGAAGCGTATGCAATTGCAAAGATTGCAGGACTTGAGATGTGTAAATTTTTTAAACGGCAATATGGGGATCATTTTATCAGTTGTATGCCCACCAATCTTTACGGACCGTATGATAACTATGACCTGCAGGGTTCTCATGTGCTTCCTGCCATGATCCGGAAATTTCATGAGGCAAAGGTTGGCGGGGCAGAGCAGGTAGAACTTTGGGGAACTGGAACGCCGCTGCGTGAATTCCTTTATGTTGATGATATGGCGGATGCCTGCGTATATCTGCTGGAACATTATGATGGGGAACAGCATGTCAATATCGGCACAGGCAAGGAAATTACAATCAAGGAATTGGCGGAACTGGTACGACGCGTAGTCGGTTATGAAGGCAGGATCGTATGGAACAGCGAGATGCCGGATGGAACGCCCAGAAAGCTGACAGACGTGACAAAACTTCATGAGATGGGCTTTATGCATAAGGTAGAGCTGGAAGAAGGCGTAAAGATGGCGTATGACTGGTTTAAAGAAAATGTATCTGAGGCAAGGATGTAAGCAAAAAATGCAGTGAAGTCGGATTTTTATCATGAAGATATAAAGCGCTTAGGGAACTAAGCGCTTTTGACGTTGTCAAATTGTGGAAGCGGATGGTAAAAACAGAAAATATAAATGCGTCCTGCCTAAAATTACGCCGGATATATCCGATATGTGTAATAAGATCATAAGACCGGGAAGTGTATTTATCGATCATATGACTGAACACAAAAAATGGATGATACAGTACAGGAAATATAAAAATTGGATGACATAAAATGAAAAAACCAAAAAATAGTATATATAAATTGTTTATAAAACGAAAAATATATAATTATTTACATATAAAATTTTTTTGTATTTTTGCGAAAAGCGTGATGTTTTGATATAGTGCGCGATGCAATCCGCTTTCTATGATGTCTGGTTTATGATAGGCTAAGTTATGTAACCTGATTGTTTAGGTTTTTCTGAATCAATCCTTGGGAAATAAACAACATACTGTGCTGCCAGAAAGGAGGAAAAGTGGATGCAGCAACAGGACGACTGTAGAAGTTGCGATATTGCAAAAGTTACCATTCTTTTACATAGGATGGGAGTCCCCGCCCACTTAAAGGGATATTATTACTTGAGAAGCGCAATTATGATTTCGCTGCAGGAAAATAATATGGTCAGTAGTGTGACAAAATTACTGTATCCTAAGATTGCTAAAGAGTACTTTACAACGGAGCAGAAAGTGGAACGCGGTATCCGTAATGCCATTGAAGTGGCATGGAAGAATGGTAATCCGGATTTCTTTGAGGCGGAGTTTGGATACAGTATTGTTGCCGGAAGAGAGAGACCATCTAATAGCGAATGCATTGCAAGGGTTGTGGACCACATTCGGATAGAGGGTATGCTGGAAGAAGAAATACTGGCATGAACCGGAATGGAGTGTATATGAAAAAGGGGCAGGCTGGGACTTGCCCCTTTTTCATGGCATATGGTATAATATCCACGAAAGCAATGAGCAGTGCGCG
>DLOP01000113.1:5724-9749 GCA_002478505.1 Lachnospiraceae bacterium UBA7481 | reverse complement strand
GGCGAAGCCCGTGAGCGAGATGGAGCAAAGCGGAATCGAGCTTGGCACTGCGGATATGGTAAAATATCATAGAGGATTAAGATGGTTTGGTTTCTGCCTGCTTTCCTATTGTTTATATCTTATCTGATGGGAAGCCTGATCAAAAAATTATTGCGTGATTCTGAACAAAAGATTCCGGAGACGGTTTTGATAGGTACGTTTCTGATGCTTTTGCTATGGGAATTTCTTGTGTTGCCCGCCATAAAACTTATCGCGTCTTTTGCTGTGGTTTCCAGAATATATAGCGGACTTTTATTGGCGATGTTTATTTTATCGTTTATTTTCTGTTATAAAGAAATGAGAAAACAGTGGAAAACGGCGTCTATCCATGTTTCGGGGTTGACATTGGCGTTAATTCTGCTGTTTTTGATGCAGGCAGGGAGGTTTTTGATGCTGATGCCGGATGTGTCAGATGATTTTACCGCGGAAACAGTTAATACGACGCTTCAGTCGGATCTGATCTATGAGAATCATCCCGGGATGGGAGATACATTTGCTTATGGCATTACCTTTCGAGGCAAGCTGGTCAGCCTGCCTTTGTTTTATGCGTATCTGAAAGAATTATTTTCCGGTGGGGAACTGTTCCCCTGTCATGCGGCGGTTCTGGTGTACCGCATCATACCAATATGGGGACTGCTTTTAAGTTATATGGTGTATGGATTATGGGCGGATGTCTTTTTTGGAAATACGGATACGAGCAGAGACAGGGTGGCGCTTTTTTTCATTGGACTGGGGTTTATCAATATTTTTGGGGCGTATTCGGAAGACAGCATATTGTACTATCAGATGCATCGGGGGTTTCGGGGAGAAACCATCGTATTTGCGGTATTGATTCCATATACGATCTATCTTTGCTGGCAGGTCTATGGCAATAAAAAGTACGCTTCCATCATTTATTTGATAATGACAGGAATAACAACGATAATACTGACCGATTATCAGAAAGGGTTAATGCCGTTTGTGATTGTATTTTTCATTTGTTCCATGATTGCGGCAGGATATTGGTTGAGGAGGTGTCTGCATTGTCGGAATTGATCAACAGTATGCAGTCGGTGTTGGAATTGGCGGGAGGAAGTTCCGGTCTTACGGCATTATATCTGGCAGGGCTTATTGCATTGTGGAATCAAAAATTCCGAGGGGAACAGCAGAACGGCTATTTGTTCTGGTATGGCACAATTACGCTGTTTATCGTGATTAATCCACTTTTTCTGATGCTGGTGTCTGTATTTTTGCCGGAGCTGACTACCGATTATATGATGTTGTGGATCCTTCCGGTAGTTCCGGTGATTTTGATTACCGGGGTAAATGCGTTCCCGTTTCAACGGACGAAGAAAGAGAGGACTATCTTTCTTGCGGCATTTTTTGCGGTCATGATATTAGCCGGTACGATGGCATATACAAGAAATCATAATAAGATTATAGAAAATGCAGAGTATATTCCTGATAGTGAATTGGAAATGATATTAAAAGTAGAAGAATATCGTCAGAAAAATGGGATGGAGACGGTACTGCTCTGGGCGCCGCAGGATATTATGAAATATGCGAGAGTGTATAGCGGTAATATCTATCTTCTTTATGGTAAGGATCTGTGGATGGGGAGCATGGATTCCCAGATGCATCAGATCTATGAGGAATGGCAGCGGGAAGCGTATATATATATGGAAAATGCGCCGTTATATCTGCAGGAGATTACGGAGACTGCTTCTGTAAGAGGCTGTGACGTATTGATCCTTTCCAGGGAAATATTTGATATGTATCAGACAGAGCTGCCAGAGTATCTTGGGGATGGGCAGTATGTATATGATGGTGCGGGAAAGGATTATATCATATACGTGAAGGATAATGATGTATATTCTACATCAGATGCGGCGTATGGGGAGTGGATCAGCTTATGAATGATAAGAGTCAGGACATGGTGAGTATTGTAATACCGGTCCATAATGCAGAATCCTATATTGCGAAGACGATCCGCAGCATCCTGACACAGACGGTAACAAATTATGAAGTACTGTTGGTGGATGATGCTTCAACAGATGATAGTCTGGCGAAGATCGAGCGGATTCGGGACGAGAGGCTGAAAATCTTAAAAACGCATTCTGAACAAGCTGCAGGCGCCGCGGCGGCACGAAACTGCGGTATAGAGGAGGCAAAAGGGCGATATCTTGCTTTTCTGGATGCAGATGACCTATGGCATCCGAAGAAACTGGAAAAGACCCTGGCGTATATGAAGAAAAAGGATGCGGCTTTTGTCTTTACGGGATATGAATTTGGAGATCAGGAGGGCAGGGGAACCGGAAAGATCGTGCATGTGCCGGAAGTATTGGATTATGAACATGCATTGTCAAGGACTGTGATTTTTACGTCAACCGTTTTGTTTGATCTGACAAAGATCGATAAGGAACTGATCAGGATGCCGCAGGTGAAAAGTGAAGATACGGCAACTTGGTGGAAAATTTTAAAAGCCGGATATCTTGCATATGGTCTGGATGAAAATCTGACCATATATAGAAGAGCAGGGAAAACCCTTTCTTCCAATAAGATCGAAGCGGTCCGCAGGATATGGAATCTGTACAAACTGCAGGAGGGCATGACCTTTTTCAAGCGCCTGCACTGCTTCGCAGGCTGGGCATTTGGCGCGGTTTACAGAAGATTGTAGATGTGATATACTCTCATATAGAGATGATGCCGTGTGAAGTGAATTTGAACCGGCGCTGCGATGATACTATGGCATGATATCAAGAAGGAAACGTATATGAAAAAATTAGAAACATCCAGAAGAATACTGCTCCTGATATTATCTTTGCTGAGTCTGGTATCTCAGGTTGCAGTTTACGCTCTTTTTTGGTTCCATTCTTTTAAAGAGGAGATTGCGATCACATTCTGGATCAAGGGCGATATGCTGGTGATTTCTATTTATGCGGTGCTTCTGTTTTTCTTTTCTAAAATGTATGGGGGTATGAAGATCGGATATTTGAAAGCGTGGGAAGTTTTCTTTTCTCAGGCTTTTTCAACTACCTGCGTCAATATCATTACTTATGCCATGATCTCCCTGATGTCAGCGAAACTGGTAAACATGAGGGCTTTTTTGATTCTGTTGGCCGTTGATCTTGCATGGATCGCATTGTGGACGGCGATCAGTCAAGGGTTGTATTCCATGCTGTTTCCACCCAGAGATATGCTTTTGGTATATGGTGAGCGTTCGCCGGATGACATTATGAGAAAATTTGAAAGCAGACCTGATAAGTATCATATCTGTAAATCTATGAATATAGAGGAGGGATATGAAGCAATCTGCCAGGAGGTTCAGAACCGATATGATGCCATGGTTTTATGGGATCTTCCGACGGTGATAAGAAACAGGCTGTTAAAATATTGTTTTGCCCAATCTATCCGTGTGTATCTGATGCCGAAGATACCGGATGTGCTGATTAAGGGCACGACGGAAATGCATATCTTTGATTCTCCCATTTACCTGATCCGTGAATATGCGTTGAATATTGAACAGCGTTTTACGAAGCGTTGTATGGATATTTTCTGTTCCTCTGTTTTGCTGATCATTATCTCCCCGATCTTGCTGATTACAGCTATTCTGATCAAACTTTATGATAGGGGGCCGGTTCTTTATAAGCAGATCCGCTGTACTCTGAATGGCAAAGAATTTAAAATTTTAAAATTCAGAAGCATGAAAGTGGATGCGGAAAAGGATGGCGTTGCGAGACTGGCAAAGAAAAAGGATGACCGGATCACGCCCATCGGGAGATTTATCCGTGCAGTAAGGATCGATGAACTGCCGCAGCTGATCAATATCCTGAAGGGTGAGATGTCTTTTGTCGGACCCCGTCCGGAACGTCCGGAAATCATCAAGCAATATCTTGAAGATATGCCGGAATTTGAATATCGGTTGAAAGTGAAAGCCGGACTGACCGGTTATGCGCAGATCTACGGAAAGTACAATACCACCCCATATGATAAATTAAAGCTGGATT
>DLOP01000113.1:5542-5663 GCA_002478505.1 Lachnospiraceae bacterium UBA7481 | reverse complement strand
CCGGAAAGCACGGAAGGGGTTGAGAAAAGCCAGACGACTGCGCTGAAAAAAGGTTCGTCAGGGCAGAAGAATGAGGGACAGGCATGACAGATCGTTTTTTGCAGGAGAAGTTTGATAACAG
>DLOP01000113.1:5235-5391 GCA_002478505.1 Lachnospiraceae bacterium UBA7481 | reverse complement strand
GGGAACAGGTGGATAATATCCATGATTATTATAATGATTATACGTGGAACGAGATTCTGGATTCTGACCGGATCGCCGGAAGGGCAGCTGAGATAGTTGGCGATTTCAGTAAGGAAGAAATTGCTGCGGCAACCACGATCCCCACGATGTCAGATA
>DLOP01000113.1:0-5062 GCA_002478505.1 Lachnospiraceae bacterium UBA7481 | reverse complement strand
GCCGTTATTGGAGCCCTGGCAGCCTGCTTTGTTATCTGTTTTGTAGGTGTCATGGATGATTCTATTTATACGGAGAAAGATGCGGAAGAAAGATTTGGTGTTCTTCCCGCAGGCGTCATTATGAGGGCGGGGAAGGAACAGCCGGAATTTTTTGAAAAAGAGCTTGCGGACAATCTGAAAAAGCTTATTGGGGATAAGTTTGGTGCAAAGGAAAATGGAAAAATTGGGTATTTAATGGCTGATCCTGCCAGTGGTGTTGGTGGAGAGCAGGAAAAAGAGTATCTGAAAGAATTGCTGATAAGATATTTTCCGAATGCGGATGTCTTTGACGTTTCTGACGGAGCTGCAGAATTGCCGGGGACGTCCGGCGGTAGTGCCGGTCAGAATAAAGAGGAGACCGATCAGAAAAAGTATCAGATGTTGAAGGAATTGAATGCTTTTATCCTGCTGGTACCTTACGGTAAGAAAGATGGGATGTTCTTAGAACTTGTGTGGAAAGATCTTGCTTTGCAGGGATGTCTGCCGGATGCTGTGGTAATTATAGGGGCGGATGAGAAATTTTACAGGCGTTACTATCGCAAATAGCCATTATTTTCCTGCGTATGATATTCATGGACAAAAGGCACGTACAGGCAGCCAGAAAGGAAAGATATATCGTATGAGGTTACAGGTGCTGGTGTCAGCGGTTGACCAGAGACCGGAAGAATTGATATCGCGTATGAAACTCCAGTCAGATGCTGTTATCGTCAATCAGGGGCGGGATCATGGCTTTCAGAAGCTGACGCAGGATGGACACGAGATCTGCATTTATGATTTTATGGAAAAAGGCGTTGGTCTTAGCAGGAATACGGCTCTGCTTCGGGCGGACGGGGATATTCTGTTGTTTTCTGATGAGGATATCACATATGATGATGGATATGCTGACAGGATCCTTGCGGAATTTGAAAAACATCCGGAAGCAGATATGCTCCTATTTAATATGCGGGTTGGAGCATCCAGAGCGACATACCATATTGAAAAATACAGCAGGGTAAGATGGTACAATAGTGGGCGTTATCCGACTTACAGTTTTGCGGTACGGCGTGAGAAGCTTCACAGGAATAATATTACGTTCTCACTTTTATTTGGCGGGGGAGCAAAGTACAGCAATGGCGAGGACAGCCTATTTCTTAGGGACTGCCTGAAAGCAGGATTGAAGATTTATACTGTTCCGGTAGAGATCGGGGAAGAAGCGGAAAGGGAATCTACCTGGTTTACCGGATATCACGAAAAATTCTTTTTTGACAGAGGGGTATTGTACCATTATCTTTATGGCAGGCTGGCAGGCTTGTTGGCGCTGCGTTTCATTTTGACTAAGAAATCTTTTATGTGCTTGGAGATCCCGCCGGGGCAGGCGCTGGTGTTGATGAGGCAGGGAATCCTCGAGGCAAAGAAGCAGAGATAGAAAACAGACTATCAAAGAAAGGATATAGATGGGGTATATTTTATATAGTTTTATTGCAATTTTATCCTTATGGCTTGCCTTCCATGTGGCTGGACTGCGTCGGCGGACTGTCGTATCTTTTGACGGACGGAGAACGGTTCGGGGGAGTATTGACCGACAGGGAAAGCTGGATCAGATCTGTATGACGGCGCTCTTTTTGCTGCTTGCCGGTGCGTCGGCCCTTCGCATTTACACGGGCAACGATTATCAGACGTATATCAGTCATTTCCATGATATTTACAGAGGTAATTACGTTGTGACGGAGCGGGGATTTAATCTGATTGTGACAGCGGTCTATCGTTTCTTTCAAAAAGAGTGTTATTTGGTGATCTTCGCGCTTTTTGCGTTTTTAACGGTTGGAGTGTTTTTAAAAGCGTTGTATGATCAGAGTGTGGATTTTCCGATGTCCTTTTTCCTGTTTATGATGCTGGGCGCCTATTTCCAGACTTATAATACGGTACGGTATTACTTTGCGCTGGCGATTGTTTTATATTCCATGCGATATATTCTGAGGAAGCAGTATATCGGATTTCTGGTCACTATATTGATTGCATCGCTGTTTCATAAGACTGCGTTGATTGTGATCCCGCTGTATCTGCTTGCCGCGATCCGGTGGAAATGGCAGCATCTTATGATTGCAGGTATATTGGCAGTATCAGGCTTGTTTTTTCAGGAACAATATATGGCGTTGTTTATAAGGCTGTATCCGTCCTATGTGAATGAAGAGGAATATCTGGCCTCAGGCGGTTTCAGTATCGTCAACGTGTTCCGCTGCGCGGCTGTTTTGTTGTTTTCATTGTATGTGCTGAAAGGGGACAGGGAATGGTATGCTGACCGGGAGATGCGTTTTTATTTTCAGCTCAATCTCGGAGCTTTGGCTTTATATCTTTGCTTTTCCTTTGTTCCGTTTTTGTCCAGAATCGGGTATTATTTGAACATCAGCCATTTATTTTTTCTACCTGCCCTCTTAAGGGTTATCCCTGAGAAAGTTCAGCTGCCGATGGTGGGAAAAATGGGGAATATCAGCAAAAAGAAGATCTGCAGATATCTGGTATTGATTGCCGGAGTGATTTATTTTCTGATGTTTTTGTACAAGGCGACAGCGGTCAATGTGAAGATATTGCCATACCACAGCTGGTTATGGACCGAAATATTGGAATAAAACAGATGTTTTTGGCTGAGATTTTTGAATAAAGCAAATAATTCCCAGCTGTGATATGCCGATGATGCGTATTGGAAGTCTATGGGAATGGAACTTTGCGATAGAGATAAAAAACAGGAGAAGGATATGAGATTCTCGATCATTGTGGTATCATTAAATGCCGGGGAGGAACTGGGTAAGACAGTAGAAAGCATCCTGATGCAGACTTATAAAGATTTTGAGATCTTAGTCAAGGACGGCATGTCGGAAGATGGTTCAATAGAGAAGCTTCCTGCAGATGACAGGATCCGTTTGATCAGGAAGAAGGACCAATCGATCTATGACGCCATGAACCAGGCTGTTAGGGAAGCGGCGGGGGATTATGAGATTTTCTTGAACTGTGGCGATTATTTTTATGATGAAAAGGTTTTGGCAAGGATTGCCAAAGAGATTGCGGGCAATCCGGCGGACATCTATTATGGGAAATTATTCCGGCGCATACAGCAGACTGTAGATGAACCCGCGCATAAGATTACGGATTTTGTCTGCTACCGCAATATCCCCTGTCATCAGGCATGCGTTTATGGAAAGAAGATGTTTTTGCAGAGGGGATATGATCTTCACTATCCGGTTAGGGCGGATTACGAACATTTTCTCTGGTGCAGATATGAAGGGCGTGCAGTATTCCATTATATGCCGTTTGTGATAGCTTCCTATGAGGGCAGCGGTTTTTCGGAAACAAAGGGCAATTTAAAACGTGCGGACAGGGAGCATAAATTGATAACGAAAAAATATCTTGGCAAAAAATGTGTGCTTTACCGGGGAATCATGCTTGTAACTCTGCAGCCATTGCGTAAGTGGGTTGCAGATAATCCGCATCTTTCTAAGGGTTATCAACGGCTGAAGAGTATGTTGTACCGCAGATGATCATAATTTTAGGGATATGATCAATTGCCTGAAAGAGGACATCTTTGAGGCAGGGGTGATATATTGGAGGAAAACGAAAGGACGGAGCTGCATATGAAGGTATTATGGATCTGTAACTTAATGCCGGCGATCGTTGCAGGGGCATTGCATAAACCGGCGACCAATAAGGAAGGCTGGGTTATGGGAACCGTATCTCAGGTGATTAAAAATCGCAACCTGACTCTTGGCATTGCATATCCGGTATCTGAGGAAGAACCCGTGCATGGGGAGGTGGACGGTATTGCATATTTTGGATTCTATGAGAACAGCCTTCATCCGGAGGAGTACGACAAGTCTCTGGAATCCTTTCTGGGACTGATCTGTGAAGAATTTCAGCCTGATGTGATCCACTGCTTCGGTACGGAATATCCCCATACGCTGGCGATGCTTCGGATCAAGGAATGGAAAAGCCGTGTTCTGGTTCATCTACAGGGTATCGTGGATATCTGCGCTGCGCTGTATTATGCAGGCATACCGGAAGACGTGTCTGAGCGGGCAACTCTGCGCGACATTATAAAAAAGGATAGTATATGGCGGCAGAAAGAAAAATTTGAAAAACGGGGAGAAAATGAAAAAGAAGTGCTTCGGCTTGCGGAGTATGTCTGCGGAAGAACGGAGTTTGATAAACGGTATCTGGAAGATATCAATAAATCATGTACGTATTATACGATCAACGAGACGCTGCGTCAGGAATTTTATGGACCAAGATGGGAACTGGGGAATTGTTCCGGACATACAATCTTTGTGGCGCAGGGCAATTATCCCATCAAGGGAATCCATTACATGATCATGGCGCTTGCTAAGATCAAGGAGGATTATCCCGATGTCCGGCTTTATGTGGCCGGCGACAACGTGACTGCTTACAGAACATTGAAGGATAAGCTTAAGATATCATCCTATGGAAAATATCTGCGTGATCTGATACATGAGTATCATTTGGAGGAGCATGTGACCTTTCTGGGACAGCTGACGTCTCGGGAAATGGTAGATAGATATTTGAATACGCATGTTTATGTCATCCCATCCGTGATAGAAAACTCACCGAATTCCTTAGGGGAAGCGATGATTCTTGGGATGCCCTGCGTTGCAGCAAGGGTTGGAGGAATTCCGTCGCTGGCGAAGGAAGAGGAAGAGGTTCTTATGTATGAGGCACAAGATACGGATGCCCTGGCAGAAGCGGTCAAAAAACTGTTTCGGGACGAGACGCTGGCAGAGGAGCTGGGGCAGGCGGCTCATGCAAGGGCTGTGCTTACCCATGATGCACAGGCGAATTATAAGATGTTGTGCTGGGTATATGATGTCATAGCACAGAATAATAAGTAGATAGGTTGAAAAATCAAAGATTTTTCAACCGCAAATTTGTGCCTGCGGCCCAAAGTTTGCAGGTTATTGGAATGGCATGGTTATTAGATTGAAAAATAAGATTGATATCTTATTTTTCAATCGGCAATTTGAGTCAGAGCCTCAAATTG
>DLOP01000109.1:36783-39087 GCA_002478505.1 Lachnospiraceae bacterium UBA7481 | reverse complement strand
GACCTGTCTGCTGCATCCTGCGAGCCATACGCACCGGCAGATGTCGGAGGAGCAGCTTTTGGAAGCCGGAGTATCGCCTGATCTGATCCGCTTATCAGTTGGTATTGAGAATGTGGAGGATATTATTGCCGACTTGCAGCAGGCACTGGATCAGATATAGGATGCGCGGCTGAAGCGCAACAGATATTTCAATTAAATACAGAACATATCAGGTGTCAATCGAACCGAAATACGGTTTGGATTGGTGAAAAGGGAAGCAGGTGTAAATCCTGCGCGATCTCGTCACCGTAAGCAGGGAGCGGCCGGCTGAAGCGCCACTGGGAAACCGGGAAGGCAGCCGGATAAGTGATGATCTGTGAGCCGGGAGACCTGCCTGTTATGATACAGGAGCGGAACGCTCCAAACCACGAGGCATTGGTTGTATGAAGGAGAAAATCTTTTGGAGATTTTCAGAGGGTTCTTTGCATGTTTTGTGGCAGGGAACCTATTTTTATTTTCATGCGGGTTATCTGCCTCAGGCGTATACACACGGATTTGCAAAGGAGGCTCGCAGTATGAGTACAATAACGGAAGGAGACGGAGGAAATAACAATGAAGAAAACAGTAACAGAGGAAACAGTAACGAATGAAAGGTCAAAGGCAGAGGGAAATACGCATAAAGGCGGGAAGGGTACTCTTATCGCGGCGCTTGCTGCGGTTGTTGTCGTTGTACTCTTGATCATTCTGGCGGTAATGTTCAAGCCAGAGCCCCAAACCGGGGATAAAAGCATCACAGTGACGCTTACGGACAATAACGGCGTAGATACCGTTTATGAACACAACACAGATGCAGAGTATCTGCTGGAGGCGGTTCGTGAGATGGAAGGATTGGAACTTCAGGGGGAGGATGGCGAATACGGCTTCTATATTACCACTGTTAACGGCATAACGGCGGATTACAGCATCGACCAGTCCTATTGGGCGATCTATGTCAATGGCGAATATGGCAGTTACGGCATTGAATCACAGCCCATCGAAGATGGAGGCGAGTATGCGCTTGTTTATGAGCGGTCTGCATATTAAACGGAAAGGGCGTATTATATAGCTGTTATGATAGGAATGAACGATATGGATAATCATGGGGATGGCATCCGGCTTTCCCATAAAAAATGGAATACAAGGGATCTTGCGGAGCTGGGAATGATGATTGCTGCATTGGAGGCAGGGAAACTGGCGCTTTCCTCCCTGCCCAATGTGGAGATCGTCACATTCCTGATTATCATGTTTGCAGCCATATATGGTTTGAAAAGCGTGATTGCCGTCGTGGTATTCGTCGGTGTGGAGTGCCTGCTTTGGCCGGTCAATCTCTGGTCGATCATGTATCTTTATATCTGGCCGCTACTGGCGGCGCTGGCATATCTATGCAGGAGGCAGAGCTCGGTATGGTTTTGGAGCGCATTTTCCGCCCTGTACGGTTTCTGCTTTGGTGGGCTCTGTGCGATCGTATATATTTTTACCAGCGGGATCCATACGGCAGTTGCATGGTGGATTGCAGGGATCCCTTTTGATCTGATTCACGGATTCAGTAATTGTGTGATCATGATGGTGTTGTACCGACCGATACGGAAGGTATTTTCCTATTATCAATCCCACAAATAAATCTATGTGTCTATAACGATTTCATATTTTCTATGATTTTTTTCTCGCCGAAAATAACAGATAATACAGCCGCAGCTAAAAGAACCGCAGCTAAAAGAATGTGAAAAGCAGCAAGTCCCATAGGGGTAAATTCGTAGGCCAGCAGGCTGATGGTGATGATCAGGATCGAGATCACCATGACCAAAGCCATATCAAAAAAGCTGTTCAGATTGCCTCGAAGGGCGCTGTATTCATCATCCCAGCTGTCGTGTGGGTGTGTGGAGTCTAATACAAGTCCGATGACGGTGGTTAAAACAATGACTGCCAGAGAGATCAGACTGTAATAAAGACAGTACAGCGGAGGAATCTGCATAACAATACCAAGAATGATGATGCAGAATAATATGGCAGGGAAGGTGATAAATATGCTGACGGCAGCTTTGGCATAAAGCTGTATCCGNNGTATTAAAGCGCACGAAAGCATTGTATCCGATATTGTACCGGGATATATTTGATCAGGCTTAGGTGCGCGCCTTCTCTGGTGAAAGCGGTGGATGCAAGAGAGTTCATGGCAGTTGCCAGAAAGGTTACGGCGACAACGCCTAAGGTAAGGAACAGAGCAGCCTTTTCATTGCCGGATTGATATAGTGCGATCAAGCGCGGAAGCGTTTCCTTATTTCTTCCCGT
>DLOP01000109.1:0-36656 GCA_002478505.1 Lachnospiraceae bacterium UBA7481 | reverse complement strand
AGAGTTTTCTTTTTTGTGGAACCCAGAGCCGCCGCTGTGTATAGTCCGGGCTGGTAGAGATATTTTCCCAAGAAAAGCAGCACCGCAACGGAAAGCAGACTTGCAATGATATAGAGCAGCAGAGCGAAAATGCTTTTATTTTCTAAAGAATAAATGAGAAATGGAACAGCATAAAAGATTTTATTCAGTACGGTTACAAACAGGTTGGAATTATCTGCCAGAGAATTAACGTAATTTTCTATAGTGATGCCTTCCATGCCCTGAAAAGAAAGCAGAAACAGTGCAACAAAGAGCAGAAGGATAATGGTTGACATATGATGAAAAATATCGGTATTCTTAATTTTTCTAAGAAGCATCATGATCAGCAGTCCGATAATGGCACAGTATGCCATGGGCAGAAGCGGGATCAGGAAGGTGGCGGTAAGAGCTGTCAAAATCCTGATGGGATGCCAACCATAGGAGATAAAAAAACCTATGAACATGCTAAGGAGCACCATGAATTCCATCATACTTTCCGCCCAGAAAGCATAAGCAAATTTTGCGGCAAGGATCTCATGGCTTTTGAATGGAAGCGGTACAAGATGCTCCCTGTCAGAAGAAAAGAATAAAATATTAAAAATAACGAGAAGACCAAAGACAACGGAGAAAGCGGACATGATGTGGATTTCCGCCAGCAGCCCGTTCAGGGGGCTTCCGGCGGCGGCCAACGCCTCTGTCATTACATAACTGACAAAACCGACGATAAGGCAGCAGGGGATCATAATGCAGCACAGGGCGATCATTCCCAGCGAAAGATAAGCGGTTCCCCGTTTTCCCTCTTTGGGCAGTTTCATCTCGGAATTTTTCATAAGAACACGAAATAGAGCGTATGCATTGTGCATATGTAATCACCGGACCTTTCTGGTTAGTCTGTAAATTGTTATTTCGCAGAAGGCTATCTGCCTGCTGTGCAGCTAAAGCGCATTGGTTGTATCGGCATCTTCCCGACCCTGATAGCCGGTCATATGTAGGAAGATCTGCTCCAGATCCATCTGAGGGAAACGCGCTTCCAGATCTTCCAGAGTTCCTTGATAAAGTTCTTTCCCATGATTGATCAAAAGGATCTTATCGCACAGCTTTTCCGCAACCTCAAGGACATGGGTGGAAAAGAGTACGCAGTTGCCTTGTGCGGCGTGTTCCCGCATCATCTGTTTTAGTTCGTACGCTGCAGACGGATCTAAGCCTGTCATGGGTTCGTCCAGAATCCACGCAGGAGGGTTGTGGATCAGCGCGGCAATGATCATGAGTTTCTGGCGCATTCCATGGGAATATTCCTTCATGCATGAGGTCAGGGAATCCGTAATGCCAAAACGTTCGGAAAGTTCCAGAATGCGTTCCTTTCTCTGGTCTTTGGGAACGCCGTAAATATCCGCTATGAAATTGATATATTCAATGCCGGTCAGCTGTAAGAGGATATCTGGATTGTCCGCCACATAAGCAATCGAGGATTTTGCGGGAAAGGGGTTTTTCACAATGTCATGCCCGTTAATGACAGCGGATCCCTCCACCGGTTTTAAGATGCCGGTGAGCATCTTGATCACAGTGGTTTTTCCTGCACCATTAGGACCGACAAATCCGACGATTTCACCTTTTCCTATGGAAAAAGACAGGTCATCCACGGATTTAAAAGAACTGCCATAGATCATAGTTAGATTTTTTGCCTGGATCATGTTAACCTCCTATGCTGCCTTCGGAGGCTTAAATAGAAATGAAAAACTCTCCTAAGGTCATGCAATAAAAATGATATCAATCATTAACTTATAGGTCTGCAATTTGTAATAGCAGCCGTTGAATGATATTAATATATTGTTGCATATTTATTGAAGATTTGCAATTCTTTAATATTTTATTACAAATATATATTGATGGTTTTTTATAAAATTTATATTTTAGTAAGAAAAACAAAATTAATTAAGACAAGAGAAAAAAATTATTATATAATAAAAAATAGTACGAAAGGAAATAGTGCGGAAGGGGGCAGTGCAGACGGTATGAAAAAATGGTTCGCAGCATGCAGATATGTCAAACCGGATAGTCTGGAGGAGGCTTTGGAAAATTATTCGCGGGATGGATTTCATCTTACGACGCTTGGGGAGATGAGTTTCTTTTACTATGATTTCATTCAGACAGAACCCATAAAATACAGATATATCGTGGATGTTTCTGCGCTTCCGAAGGTACAGTATATGCAGACAGGGATCGAACAGGGATGGGAATACCTTGGAAAGACAGGCAACTGCCATGTCTGGAGAAAGGCATATGAGGAGAGAAGACCGGAAAGCTTCGCGGATAAGGCATGCCGCAGAAAGCATTGTATCCGGGTGGGGATTGCAGCTCTGCTTGCCATGCTAGTCTGTATCGGGGGAGCTGCCGCTCTGATCTATGGCGCGATTCTGGAACGTAAGCTTGGATTTGGCAGATATTATATAAGATACATTGTTGAGGCGATACCATTGATACCGCTGGGGATCTATTTCGGATGGGCGGCAAAGAAACTTTTGCGCTGAGTCTTAAAGAGGTTTTGCGGTAGTGACTTTGATTAGGGAATATGATAAAATAAATTTATAAAAATAATCTTTTATGTGCCAAAGGGGCATAGAGATATTTTGGAGGTAAAATAAATGTTTGGTTATGTGTTAGCTGTGCTTGGAATCGTGGTCGGCGGTGCGCTTGTATATTCGATCGGCTATGTAGTTAAACGGGTACGCAAGATCTCGGAGATAGCATTTGGAACGAAGGACATTGTAAAGGGCTTTCAACAGCAGGAGGAATTGTATAACAATACTCCCAAGTCGGTTTCCGGTATGACAAGCGTTGAACTGCCTAAAATCTTGAAGGATTTTCCGGAGTTTAGCTGGTCGGAGTGGAAGAAGATCTGCGAGAACACATTACGGGCTTATCTGGAAGCCATCGAGAACAAATCGCTTACTTACTTAAAGGATGCCAGCGATGCCATTAAACAGCAGGCGGATCTGATCATTGGAGAAGAGATGCAACTGGGGATCACAGAGTGTTTTGATCAGCTTCAGATCCACCGGACGGAGATATTCCGTTATGAAAAGAAAGAAGGTTTGTGTAAGATCAAGATACAGTCTTCGTTGCAATACTTTTACTCTAAGATTTCCGAAGAAAAAGGAAAGATGATTGACAATAAAATACAGCAGTGCCGGTATGATATGGAACTGGTTTTTGTACAGGATATGTCAAAGGTGGATGATGATCTTGCATATGAGTTTATCGGGAACTGTCCGAACTGTGGCGCGCCGATGGTAGCAGTCGGCAGCACAAGGCGGTGTCAGTACTGCGGTACGGAGGTGAAGGAGGCATATAATACAAGGATTTGGACACTTCACAGGATTGATAAAGCAAAATAGGTCAAAAGAAAATACAATAAAACATTCGTAAACAAAATGAAATAACATAAAACAGAAGTTAAAAAACAGAAATGAATAAACAAAAATTAAGAAGGGAGAAAGTAACAAAATGGAACATTATTTTCAGCCTGAAATCGAGTGCGCGTCGAGGGAGCAGATCATTGAACTGCAGAATGAGCGTCTTGTGAAACAGGTCAGACACGTCTATGACAATGTAGAATACTACAGAAAGAAAATGGATGAGAAGGGGGTAACCCCGGAGGATATCAAGTCTATCGACGACTTACATAAGCTGCCTTTTCTCACCAAAGATGATTTAAGAGACGCGTATCCTTATGGATTAGTCGCAGTGCCTCTTTCTGACTGTGTGCGTATCCAGTCCACCAGCGGCACGACAGGGCGGCGTGTGGTGGCATTTTATACGCAGCATGATATCGACCTTTGGGATGAGTGTTGTGCCCGTGCGATCGTTGCGGTGGGAGGTACAAAGGAGGATGTCGTGCATGTCTCCTATGGTTATGGATTATTTACCGGTGGTCCCGGATTAAACGGCGGTTCCCATAAGGTGGGATCCCTGACGCTTCCCATGTCTTCCGGTAACACTGACCGCCAGATCCAGTTTATGACGGATCTTGGCTCCACGATCCTTTGCTGTACGCCTTCTTATGCTGCCTATCTTGGAGAGAGTATCAATGAGAGGGGATTGAAGGATCAGATCAAATTAAAGGCAGGAATCTTTGGCGCAGAGGCGTGGACGCAGGAGATGCGCCGCGATATAGAAAAGTCGTTGGGCATTAAGGCATACGATATCTATGGTTTGACAGAGATATCAGGACCGGGCGTGTCTTTCGAGTGCAGCGAGCAGACCGGTATGCATATCAACGAAGACCATTTTATTGCAGAGATCATTGATCCGAATACAGGCGAGGTTCTGCCGGAGGGGGAGAAGGGAGAACTTGTATTTACCAGTATCACGAAGGAAGCTTTCCCGCTGCTGCGCTATCGTACCAGAGACATCTGCGTATTGTCCAGAAAGAAATGTTCCTGCGGAAGAACCCATGTGAAGATGAGCAAGCCTATGGGACGAAGCGACGATATGCTGATCGTTAAGGGTGTCAATGTATTCCCGTCCCAGATAGAGACAGTGCTGTTAAACAAAGGTTATGCAGCGAACTACCAGATCATTGTGGATCGTGTCAACAACAGCGATACGCTGGAGGTGCAGGTAGAGATGACACCGGAAATGTTCTCCGATTCCGTTACCGAAGTGGCTGTAAAGGAGAAAGAACTGGTAAATGCCTTGAAGGCTATGCTGGGTATCTATGCGAAGGTGAAGCTTGTTGCGCCTAAGACGATTGCAAGAAGCGAGGGCAAGGCTGTCCGTATTATTGATAACCGCCACTTATATTAAGGAAACCGGTGGAAAGATTTTCTGATAAATTATAAAATTAGTTAAGGAGGAAATGCCATGACAGTGAAACAAATTTCCGTATTCTTAGAGAATAAGCCCGGTTGCCTTGCTGAGTTGGTTGCCATTCTTTCTCAGAATAACATTGACATGCGCGCCATGTCTATCGCAGAGATGCAGGATTTTGGTATTTTGCGGATTATTGTAAAGGACACTTACAATGCGGTGCGTATCATTAAGGAGGCCGGATTTGTTACATCCGTCAATGAAGTACTTGCCGTAGCCATTCCCGATCAGCCGGGAGCGTTACTGCAGACTTTGACGGCGTTAGGCGAGGCAAATATCAATCTTGATTATTCCTATGCTTTTACAACCGCTAAAAAGGATATGGCATATACGGTCTTACGTGTGACGGATAATGAGAAAGCGGCGAAAGTCCTTGGTCAGAAGGGAATCCGGATGCTGGGACAGGAAGAAATGGAACAGTTATAATATAAAACAGTTTGGCTGTAATGAAAAATCAACACTGCACAAATAAAGTGCAGTGTTGATTTTTTATAACTTATTGCTGCTGCAGATGCTGTCTTCCTTCATGATCCATATAATAATCGTCTGTATAGATCAGATCGGAAAGCTTTACAAATTCATATCCCTGCGCTTTCAGATCGGTGATCAGGGTGTCCAGAGCCTGCGCGGTATATTTTGCACCATTGTGGCAGAGGATAATAGATCCGTTGCCCAGATGCTTATGATTGCATACGGTGGAGATGATGGAATCTACGCCGTAATCTTTCCAGTCAAGGCTGTCAACGTCCGTAACAAGAATAAATACTGATTTTTCAAGGTTTTAAATAGATGCGGCTAGCATCTTTTTTAAATTAAATAGGTTTTATCAAGCACAGGAAAATCCTGTGCTTTTCTTTTGCACGAAAATAAAACAAACTTCTTGACATGCCAAAAATGTTTCACAAGGCTAAAATTAAAGGATTTGCAAATCAATTAAAAAAGGAGGAAGGAATATGGCTGCCAATGCAAGAAATGAACAACAGTTTTTTATTCGGACGCTGCATCATGCCAACCATGGCAGCTTTGTATCCCGTTTTCTGGCCGGGAAAGGACAATATTCTAGCACTAATCTTGCCGAGATAGAATCTTACGATGAAAATTATAACACCTATGTCAGTCTGCACTCTTTCAGCCGTTATGGACGACGGGCGGAGGATATCCGGGAGATAACATGTATCTATTATGATTTGGACATGCATGAGAAGCATCCTATGAGTTATATCGAAGAATGCACAGAGAATACGCTGCAGGTGCTGTATGATGCCATATATGGTGATGAGGAGCTACCAGAACCCACGATTATTACAAGAACTGGCAGGGGGCTTGGTCTGTTCTACGTGCTTGATCGGAGCATAGCCTGTGCAAAAGGGAGAAATGCCGGACAGGTAGAGTTCTGGAAGCTGATATATCGCCGGATGGGAGAAAAAATTAAAACAATACTTGTCCCGGAAAACAATCGGCTAGCAGATGATCCGGAAGCATTGCTGGAGTTGGATGAGAGAGTGATCTGCGATGTATCAAGAGTTACCAGAATGCCAGGGACATGGAATCAAAAAGCAGGGAAAGCGTGTCGTTGTGTATTCCCTGAGCAAAAACCGCGCTATTATTCCCTGAAGGAACTTTCAGCCTATATTTTTAGCGAGGTTTATACGGCGGAAAAAACAGAGGATCCTCCGGCAGAAAAACCGAAAGTGATCATCAAAAGAGAACGATCTGGAAAAATAGTAGAGTTTGATTTCTTTCTGAAAGCATTTCTGCAGGAACGGATCGAGGCATTGGAGAGGCTGCAGGCTTTCCGGAAAGGGAAAGGAATAGGATGCCGGGATTATATGTGTTTTACATATTATAACCACGTAAAGCAGCTATACGGCGTTGATCAGGCAATAAACATGCTTGTGTCTTTTAATAATGCCTATGAGGTTTCGCTGCCTGAAAGTGAGATCCGCAACATTGTGAGGGGGATTGACAGATGCGCTGGCGATACTTATGAGGGGCATTATAAGCTGACAAATGAATGGATTGTAAGAAATCTCAAAGTATCGGTGCTGGAACGTGATGTGTTGGATTTTGACGTGTCAAAACGGAAGCTGCAGCGTAAGATGGCGCATCAGGATACGGTGAGGGTACGGGAGGAGCGTAACCGGGAGATCGCGGAGTATATAGAGTGTCATCCAGAGGAGATATATGCCTCAATAGCGGCACGATTTGACGTCAGCCTAAGAACACTTAAGAGCATAGCAAAGGAAGCTGGAATTAGGCGGAATAGAAAGGTAGAGAAGCCGATTGAGATCGAGAGACAGGGAAAGGAGAGGAAAGAACAGAGCGAAAAAATCTGCAAAAAGAAGGAAGATGCTAAAAGTGCAAAAATTTGTCCCATAGTATGTTGTGATTCCCCGGATAAGGGAGAGGGTGTGGGGGAGAACCATCCCAGCATACATCTGATGCGTACCATGGGAGACGCCTGCATCCGGACGCTGGTATCTGAAACGGAACCCATACGCACCGCCCATGGAGCGGATGTCTCTTCCGGATCTGCGGCATCTACAGACGTACGCTGCCGGGATCCCTGATATGTTTCTTATGCCGTCAGAAACTATGGATAGAAAGAAAAAGAAAGGAAAAGACATATGCACCTATTAAAGCAGATGAAAAAGATACTGAAGAGCAAATTGAAAAGAAAAGTGAAACGCCTGTGGATCACAAACTATATCTATCTTATTGTCGCTCTATGCGTTATTTCGCTATTTATACATTTTTTAAAGCCGGTGCCGGAGGTTGCATCTGGATCAATCCCTTATGTAGCTGAAACCGAAGGTAGTCAGGATCGGATTTCGACGGAGCTACTCCGTGTAGTGGATGGAGATACCATTGTAGTTGACATCGATGGAGCGGAGTTTAAAATCCGGCTAATTGGCATAGACACGCCAGAGAGCGTTCATTCTGATGCTTCCAGAAATAATGAATATGGACAGATGGCCAGTGATTATACAAAAGAGTTATTGGCAGATCAGAAAACGGTATGGATCGAGTATGATCAGGAAGCAGAGGACAGATATGGACGGCAGTTGGGATATGTCTGGCTGGATCCGGATGAGGAGGATCTGCAGTATATGGTTAATTACATATTGGTGATGAAGGGATATGCCGTCAATAAAGAGTATCCACCCAATACCAGATATGCCGGTTATTTTCAAGAAGCCTGTCAGGAAGCCATGGAGGCGGATGCAGGACTATGGATATATGAAGATTTTCGGGAATTATGGGAATAAGAAAATCAGCTTCTAATATTTATTATAAAAAAATAAAAAAAAATACTTGACAAGCCACAAACATTCAAAAATAATAATGCAAATCAAGGAAAAAGGAGGGAGAAAAAACGGAGCAGGAAGAAGAACGTCTAAGATTAAAAAAAGAAAAGCTGGAGGAAATGTTTGATCAACTTCAAAAAAGGGAATCAGAATTAGACAAAAAAATCAGCAGCTTGAAAAAAGAAGGGCAATAAAGGAGGAAGATTTTAAATGACTAAAAAAGAGTTAGTTGATAGTGTATGTAAAACGGCAGATGTAACAAAAAAGGATGCAGAATCTGTGATAAGCGCGACATTTGCTGTTATTGAGGAATCTATGAAGAAGGGTGAAAAAATTGCTATTCCGGGATTTGGTATTTTTTCGGTAAAGGTTCAGGGAGCAAGACCCGCTAAGCAGGGCAGAAACCCGAAGACGGGGGAAGTAATTGAGATTGCAGCTCGTCCGGAACAGAAGGTACCTAAATTTGCCGCATCCAAGGCGTTAAAAGAGATGGTAAAAAACAGTTAAATAGGATTGGGATCCGGCATGGGCTGGGAAGTCTTCCTGTGCCGGACGCTTTCAGAATGAGGTATTTATGGAATTGCAGATGCTAAAAGAAGAGTGTAATAGTTTAATTGAAAAGATAGAAAAAATCAACATTAGAATAGAAAATAAAGAGAAAGAAATCAGACAGATGGAAGCGGCTAAAACAGTTCAAAAGCGGGATTTAAAAAAAACAGAAAAAAGGAAGCCGGATTCTAATACAAATCAAATGAAAGGGAGAAAAAATTTTTACAATTATTACCCTGTATTTATTGCGGTAATGAATGAGCTTAGAGATAATAATGAGTTTATGGAATACCGCAATTATTCTAAGTTCGATAAAAAATATAAAAAAGTGAAAAAAAGCATACTGGATTCATACGTAAAAAGTAAAACAGAATACGATAGAAGGGAATTTTACGAGCTGGCATCAGATTATATGCTGATTAGAAATGATGAAGGCCATTATACATACAAAAACGATAATACGGAAGTTATCTATATTAATAGGCGAATATTGGAGAATAGCGGATGCTTTTGATGTTAATTAAGGAGTTTAGAGGTATTTGTGAGTATCTGATATCCAAGGAATACCCACAGTACAGGGGCTATATATTGATCGAAAAAGAAAAATTATGCGGGTTGCTGGATAAAAATAATTACGAATTGGCGGATAACAAGCTCCGGTTCTGGAAGCAGCTGCACTGGATCCAGACAGAAAATGGGAGATTAACCTGTAGAGTCCGGGGGAAACGTATGATTAAGATATCAATAGAGGTTTTTGAGGGTCTAAAAAAGCTGGATTAACGGTGGTCACAAACAGAAAAATAATATAAATAAAGTGTCCACATAAAATAGAGAGAATATAAAGGTAGATATATAAATCTAGTACATATGTATAATGGGCTATATTACGTAGTAATATAGCACAGATATATATGGACATGCGGCGTACGACGCTGGACATATATATCGATCCTTCAGGACGTAGCGTAGTGGTGCTGCGTCCTGAAGGATCAAGGGCGCGGGCGCGGGGGCAGGGGTGCCGTTGCGGAGGCAAGGGGAAATGTTCTCAGGGAGGTGATGAGAGAAATGACAGAAATGTCGGATGCAGAAATTGGGAAAATAGTTAGGGAAGTTACGGGTTCGGGTTGCCACTTGGAAGCGAAACAAGATAAGCTAGGAAATATAATCATGCTTAAGGTTGAGAAAAAAATAATATGTAAGTGTCCCAATTTGGGACATGAGGAGAGTACAGAAGAATAATATAAAAATAATATGTGAATGGTCTGCATAAGAGGTTGCAGGGAACGGCTAAGAGGTGCCAATAATGCGATAAATCGCGTTTTTTGGCATCTTTTTTGTTTGATAGCATGTGTCCCAATTTGGGACACGAAGAAAGGAAGTATAAATGAAGGATGAAATATGACGTATTGGAGGGATTGAAGGGATATTTAGAAAAGAAGTATGGAAAAAATACAGCAAAGAAATATTACGCAGCAGCGGTTAAACTGTTCCGGGATGATTATGATCTAACAGTAAATGAAATCAATGAAGAAGTGATAAAAGAGAGATTAGATCATATACGGGGGAAAAATGAATTTAGTGCGGCGAAACAAGCTGTTTTGGGACTTAAAAAAGTTTATCCAGATATAACAATTCCAGGCGAAGATTGGTTTCAGGAACAGAGCTTACACCGGAAAAATCGGTCTAAAAAAAAGACAAAGACTATTGATCTGAATGCTACACAAAGAAAGATCAACCAGATTGCAGATCAGAAGTTAAAATATGCTTTTCGGTTGGCAATGGATTCCGGATTGCGTGTATCCGAATTGGCGGAGGTTCTTCCTGAGGATATCACATTTAAAGATGGAGACATTTATGTAAATGTTACGCATGGAAAGGGCGGATCTAACGGAGTGGTTAAATGTCAGAAAGATCCATACTTATATGAGCATCTTCAGGATTTTATAAAAAAACAAAAGGAAGAATATCCGGAGGAAAATAATAAAAAATTGTTTTATTCATCAAATACGATGCAGAAGAAAGCGCATGATCTTGGAATAGAATGTCATGATTTGCGCCGGATCTGCGCAATAATGCTGCGTAATGAACTAAAGAAGGAAATGCCGGTGGAGGAAGCTAATGCACAAGTAAAAGAGCAGCTGCGGCATGCGCGGTTTTCGACAACAAAAAGATATCTATTCAACCGTAAATTGAGGGTAAAGGAAAAGAAGATAGGAGGAAAAGAATGAGTTCGGGTAAAGCGGATAAAGCTCTGGAGGAGTTTTTAACAGCGGTATTTGTGGGAATAGGAAAATTAATTAAGGCATTTTGCGTTGGATTGTGGCGCGGAATAAAGAAGATGCGGACTATGAAAACATGGATTGGATTACTGCTGTGCGTTCTGATCGCGGTGCTTATATCACAATTTGGACGTGATTTTATCATGAATCAGGAAAGTCTGCCTATTTATATCAAATACATAATATACGTTGGCTTTTTGGGGTTGCCAGTTATTTATCTGCTGATCTTAGGCAGTTTTCAGGATAAAAAGGGTAAGGAATTTGAAGCGGTATTTGCAACAATCGGTTTCAAGGGCAAAGATGGAAGATATCCGTATTTGATCGACGTTAAAAAGGATGGAAAAAAAGTTATCTACCTGTTTAAAAGCAATATTCCGCTTGCAGAGTGGAAAGCAGCTAAGGCAAGGCTGGAGACCGGATTTAACTGCAATATCCTGTTGATGGAAAATACGAATAATAAGCAAATCGTAAGAATCGTTACGGTTCCGGCAGATTGTAAAATTCCTACTATGCTGCTATGGGAAGATTCATTGCTTCCTAAAAAGAATGGGACCATCACTGTAGGGCAGAGTGCGTTGGAAACAATTACTTTTGATCTTAATCGGGTTCCACATGTGCTGGTTGCCGGAGAAACCGGATCCGGAAAGTCGGTCATATTACGGACGTGCCTATGGCAGATGATTAATCAGGGCTGTAAGGTTTACATGATCGATTTTAAGGGCGGCGTGGAATTTGGAAAGCAGTATGAGCAGTATGGCGAGGTCATAACTGATCGAGCCAGAGCCTTGGAGGTTCTTACACAGCTTTGCAATGAAAATGAATATAGGCTTTCCATTTTCCGAGATCTTGAAGTGAAGAATCTGGCCGAATACAACAAAAAAACCGGCCAGAATTTGTGCCGGATAGGCGTTTTTTCTGATGAAATCGCAGAAATGCTGGATAAAAAGGGTGTTGCCAAGCAGGATAAGGAGATATTTGACAAGATAGAAGGAAAATTATCGACGCTGGCCAGATTATCTAGGGCAACAGGGATCAATCTGTTTTTAGGCGTCCAACGTCCGGATGCGAATGTTCTGACCGGACAGATTAAAAACAATATTCCGGTCAGGATATCCGGACGTTTTGCCGATAAGGCGGCATCAGAAATTGTGCTTGGGAATACTGCGGCAACGGAGCTTCCAGATATCAAGGGGCGTTTTCTGTATAAGGTTGGTAATGATACGATCGAATTTCAATCTTACTATTTCGATGATGAGACTATGTTAAAAGACGTATATGTAGAGGTTGGAGAGATGCTTACCCAGGCACCGACAGCTGCAATGGAAGCAATGGAGGAGTGCAAGGATCAGGCACCCGCGGCTGAATCAGCTGCAGGTAAGAGCAGCAGAAAATCCGGAAAAGAATACAAGGAGATGAGCAGTAGGGAATTGGAACGCCTTAAGAAGCAGTATGACTCGATTGACTTAAATATGGATTTTGATAGCTAAAACAATATTGCGAAAGGAGAAAGTATGTATGTTCAAAAAGAAAAAGGATGCAGCTGCCGAAGAAGGATCTGTTGAAGAAAAGAAGGAGCGTGAGTCTGCAGAACCGGAAACGGTTCTCGGTCAAGATCAGAATTCGGAAGATGGCAAAGCTGAAGCTGATGTGGATGAGAGCGGCACAGCAAAGAAGTCTGGAAAAAGTCTTAAAAAGAAGCCCAAAAAACCAAAGCCAGAGAAACCGAAAAAGCCTAAAAAACCTAAAACCGAAGAATATGTTTTGAAAAAGAATACTGGGATGAAGGCGCTGCGGATTGTTTTATGGACGATGCTTGTCTTTGTGTTTATTAAGGGGATAGTGTCAATATTCCAAAAGGAGGACGGTATTGATGAGGTAAACGCCATAATTAATAACTTCCGTCAAGAATTTTCGTCTGTAAAGGATGAAAATGAAGAACTACTAAGTTTCGCGCAAAACTTCGGCCGGGAATATCTGACCTACAGGGTCGGAGAAAAAGATGATTATATAGACAGGATTCGGGAATATGCCAGCAGCACGGTTTATAACAACAGCAGCCTAGTTGATTTTAAAGCAAGTGCCGTATGCACATATATAAATGCCTACCGTAAGGAGGAATATGCTGCAGGGCAGTATGATGTCTATATATATGCCATTGTGGAGTACGAAAAACAGATATTGAACGAGGATGGACAAACCTATACGACAGAAGTCACACAGGAGGAAACGACAATGATCGTGCCGGTATATGCATCAGCAGGAAGATACATTGTGGAGGATATTCCGCTTTTCGTTGAAGATTCGGTTGCAGATGGTTCTTATACGGCACAGAGCGGTTATTCTGGAGGCACGGCAGTGACGGATGCGGCAAAAGTGGAGGCTGTACAGACATCCATTACTAATTTTCTCGCAGCATATTACACCGCGGAGCAGAGTGTCATTGATTATTATCTTGCCAGCACGGCTGATAGAAGCAGTTTTGTTGGTTTAAATGGAAGATACAATTTTGAACACATTGATTCTATCAGATGTTATCAAAATGCAGACGGCTCTATTCTTGCTGTTGCCTGTTTTGTAATTAAAGATACAGTGAATGAGGCGCAGTTGTATCAGGAGTTTAATGTTTTACTGAAGGAAGATCAGGCGTCCGGTCGGTATTATATTTTAGATATGAATACAAGAACCAAAAATTTAAGAATGGAGGGAGAAGCAAATGTTAGTTAAGTTGAGAACAAAGCTAAAAAATGGTTACGACAAATTTATGAGAAAGGAGGGGAAATTATACCGTATTATGATGACGATGTTCTGCTTTATGTTTCTTTTTATGTCGCAGGCAAATATGGTTCTGGCAAGTGAATCAACCAATTATGGAAAAAGTGCCGGTGAATGGATTTTAGATAATCTGTTCTGGGTTGGACTTGTCGCTCTTGCAGCAGCTCTGTTGAAATGTTTAATTTCCAGGGCATGGGTTCCTGCTGTAATAACGGGAGTGGCAGGATCGATTGTTTTATATTTTGTGAAAAATCCAGAGAAGCTATCAGACATTGGAGAAAAGATTGCAACTACCGTTTTCGGATAAACCAATATTATAGTGAGATGATAAATTTATGGAAGAAAAAAAGCATAAAAAAATTAAATTATATTCATATCTAAAGGTTTGGCATTTTGAACATAAAATCTATGTAATAGGCAATATAGTGCTACCTGTTCCGGTCAATCCGTTTGAAATTTTGTGCTTTTGCTGTGCCTTTTTGCTTGTATATCTTCTGGGACGTATGATGCCGGCTTTGGCGTCAATCCCGGCAATATTAAGGCTCGGCGTACTGCCATATGGCATTACAAAATATATGACCGGCGTCAAACTGGATGGTAAAAATCCAATAAAATATTTGATTGGATACCTGTCTTATGTAGTGACTATTAAGGGAAAATTTATTGAAAAATATCGGACTGAGCCGGTGAGATCTAAAAACATTAAGCTAAACTGGAGGTGCAGCGAGGGATGGCGATAAGCCATCCCAACTGCACAAATGAAAATAACAGGCTGGAGGAGAATCATGTTTCAATGTCCAATCGTTTATTATACTGATAATTTGATTTTTAATAGTGATAAGAGCTGCCATGCCGTCTACCGGCTTGGGGGATTTGATTATGACTTTTTAGATAACGAGGCAAAGCTGGTAATGCTTAATAAAACAGCACGATTTCTGGCGGGAATCACCTCGGAAGCCCAGATTCTGATCATACCGACGGATGAAGATGATCAGGAACATTTTCAAAAATTACGTTCTAAACTAAAAAAAGAAGATCCATTATACAATGTAGCAGTAAATCATGCAAAACAGACTGAGGCTTATCTTTCCGACAATGATGGTAATAAGAATACAAATGAATATAAGTATTATATCATCACCCGTTTGGGTGCCCCGGAAGATGACATAGTAAAAAAGATTAGTGACGGAATACAGTATTTTTTCCGGGATCCGGTCAATATGGTCAATGTGTACATGAATCTTGACACAAAGGATATATTAGAAAGCAAGCTGGAGGCGAATAAGAAGGAGGCGGCAAAGTGGTTGGACGCGCAGAATATGAAGATGCGTTTAATACCAGCATCATCAATGGAGATACAGTGGTTGATTCGGCGTATTCCTTACAGAGGGTTGGATATAAAGGTACCGCTTTATTACAAAAATGAAAGGATGGATCCATGGGAACCTGGTGTTGATGTTAAAGAATCCGGAATTGAAAAAATTCTGCATCCAAGGGAAAGGGAAGTAGTTAATTTATTTTCCGGTACAATAACGACGGATAAGCGCATGGTAATCTGTGACAATGATCACAAGAAGTCATATCAGACTTTTTTGGTGCTAACGCATCTTCCTGATGTATATGAATTTCCAGGAATGGAATGGTTGTATATGCTGCAAAAGGAAGATGTAAAGTCTGAAATATGCATACATATTCGGGCGGAAGAATACAGGACTGCGTCCAGAAATGTTGCGAAGAAAAAACAGGAAATAGAGAGTCAGATGGAACATATCAGCAGCGCAAAGGCGGACATACCGGAAGATCTGATGGAATCCAAAGAATATGCAGATGCACTGGAAATGGAGCTGAAAGAGTACAGGGAATCCTTGTTGTACACTACAGTAACGATTTGTGTAGCTGCAGATGATCCGGAATTGCTGGAACATCGGGCAACCAAGGTAAGGTCAATATATGAAGATGCAACCTTTATCATTGAAAGACCGGCGGCAGATCAGATGAAGCTGTATATGCATACAATACCGACGGTGCGGTCCATGGTGAAGGATTACGTTATGCCGCTTATGCCGATGACGCTTGCAAGCAGCATTATTGGAGCAATGCATATATTAGGGGATGATGATGGGCCGTACATTGGAACTACAGGCAGGGAGAAAAAGCATGTATTTCTTAATTTAGGACTGGCATGTCTGCTGAATATGTCAGCAGCTGCAACATTCTATGGCAACCTGGGTACCGGCAAGTCCTTTAATGCTAATCTGCTGCTTTTTCTAATGGTATTATACGGCGGTTATGGTTTGGTATTTGATCCGAAAGGGGAACGAAGTCACTGGCAGAAAGATTTCAAGATATTTGAAGGATTGATTTCCACGGTAACTTTATCTCCGGATAAGAGTAATCAGGGAAAGTTGGATCCATATAATGTATATCGTGATGATCTGGCAATGGCAAATGAACTGGCATTAAATGTTATATCAGAATTGCTTCAGATTGCACCGACGTCTGCCGAGTACACAGCATTGCTGGAAGCAGTTGGAATCATGGAACAAGAAGCAAAGAATACTCAAAAGCTGCCAAGTATGCAGCTATTAATAGATATTTTATCCAAATTTCCGGAAGATGATGAGCTATATGATAAGGCTAAATTTCTGGCAAGGAGGCTTAACCTACAAAGGAAAGCCGGAATGTCCCATCTGCTAATTGGAGATGGATCGGAAGAGGCTATTACTTTAGATAACCGCTTAAATATTCTACAAATACAGAATTTAAAATTGCCGTCTCCAGAGGTTGCTAAGGCAGATTATACAAGCGAAGAAACCTTATCAACAGTTCTTATGATGGTATTAAGTCACTTTGCTAAAAAATTTGCTTTAGTCAAAAGACCGGTTTTCAAGGTAATTCTGTTTGATGAATCTTGGATGCTTGGGAAAACCACTGAGGGCGTCAAGCTGTATGACTTCTTGACGAGGATGGGGCGTTCTCTTTATACCGGATGTATATTTAATGGCCATTCGGTGTTAGATCTTCCAACAGAAGGTATCAAGAACACAATATCCTATAAGTTCTGTTTCCGTACCAACAGCGATGATGAAGCGGCGCGTATGTGCGAATATATGGGCATAGAGGCATCGGAACGTAATAAGGGGATTATTAAGAACCTTCGTAATGGAGAGTGCCTATTCTGCGACCTTGACCGGCGTGTGGGGACGCTTAAATTTGACGCGGTGTTTCAGGATATCATAGACATCTTTTCAACCACGCCAAAGACTGAAGAAACAGGGGAAGATACAAGTGTCCCAAATTGGGACACGCCTCGGCAGATGGAACAGATGGAAGAAAATGAGGAATCAGATGTCATGATGGCAGATGATCTGGAAGATATTGATATAAAAAAACTGTTGGAAAGGGAAGTGTGATGAAAAAAACTGTACTCTTTTTGATAATTGTATTTGGTGTATTTACCGGAATCCCTTTTTTGCTTATAGCAATTATCGGAACCGGTGATGTTGCGGAGCCGGTGGATATACCGGCAACAAGAGAGGAGGCTTACCCCTATCAGTACATAGGAACAGAGCTGGGGATTGCATGGGATATGGCGATGCTGTGTGATGCAATCGATGCTTCGCTTGCGGGAAAAGGCAGCATATCATCATATAATCCACTGATTACATCTCTGCAATTTTGTACCATGACAGAGACGTTATATGTATGTCAGGATGCGGACGGCAATAACATCATGGAATATTCTGTTTCGGAAAACGAAGCGGTCTGGGTGGAGCAGGCAAGTATGGAGTACTATGGCGCAAAGCAGATATTGTCATATATGGATACAAGTGAATCTGCAGTTATATCTAATGATGTGTCAGGTTTTATCACTGATCTGTATGTTGCGGCGCAGGATAAGTCCGATCTTTATACGGAAAAATGCGGGTATTCCGTTAAATATGAGGTTGCATTGAGTGAAAATCCGGATTATATGACGGCGTTGACATATTATGTAGGTCTGCCGGATAAGGATGCGTATGTTGTGCTGCAGCTGCATGAATCAATGTATCTATATTATCTATATGATTTTTATGTCAATGTGGGATACATGAATGTGGATCTTCCGGAAATTGTTGTCGGCAGCGTAACAAGGCAGGAATTGGCAGAGGTTGCCGTATCAATTATTAACTGGCCTTATCAGATGGGTGGAAAATCTCCGGGAAGGGGGATTCCGACAGGTGCGTTGGATTGTTCTGGTTATGTTGATTGGGTGTATTATCAATGCTTTGGCGTTTCTGTGACTGATACCAGCAATGGAATCCCTGACGGCGTCAGCATGGCAGGCACCGCGCTGATCTGGTATTCCTGCGCTGAGATCTCGGAAGATGAACTGCAGGTTGGAGATCTCGGATTTGTCGCAGATCCGGCAGAATTGGCTGCGGGCAAGGTCAATCATGTCGGAATTTACATCGGACAGATAGCAGGTCGACCGGCTTTTATCCATTGTGGAGGCAGTGCTTATGGGACAACTGCAAGCCCGACCGGCAGGGTAGGGATATCGTTGTTAAGTGGATCAAGCAATTCAGTAAATCCAGTAACCGGAGGGCGTTTCAGCCCGGCAATGCAATCTTGTAATTTTAGTTATTTCCGGCGTCCGCAGTTTGAATTTGGGCAGTAAAGGGGGCGGTAAGATGAACGTAAGAAGGATCATAAGTTTTGTGATTTTAGTAATTATGATTTTATGCAGCTCTTTTTTTGCAATTCCCACATATGCGGATGATGGGAGCGGCATCGATGACGGCGGAGTCTTTGATGAGATTGGGGTGAAAAGTTATGACTGTTATTATTTTGATTTAGAAAAGCTTGATATTCTGGATACATTTTATAAGGCGATCAATGCAGTCGGAAATCTTATCTGGGATATCATAAAATTACTGACAAAACTTTTGATGATGTACATGTACGCTGTTTTGAAGTTTGACGCCAGTGAACTGCTTTCACCTTATATATCGGGTATTCAGAGCGCGTTTCACGAAAGTATATTCGAGACGTTATTTGTTTTGATGTTTTGTGGGACTGCGGTAATCCTGTTAAAGCGAATGTTTGTACGTGACCTGATGGGGGCTTTTGGAGATATTGTTAAGGTTGTTGTGATTGTAGTGCTGTCTATTGCTCTGGTTAAGAAATCAGACAGCGCAGTAAGTCTGATTTCTAATGTAACCAAGCAGGTAAGCATTGAGATCATGATGGGAATAAACGATAGTACCGGTGATGATACTGGAATGGGAAGCGTTTCTGATGATGCGTCGACTGCATTGACAGACTTTGCTTTGGGAGCAGCGGAGATTCTTTGGAAAAATCTGGTTGATGAACCTTGGCAATACTTAGAATTTGCCGGAACGGATCCCTCGGAGGAAGATATTGAAAATTTTCTTAACATTGCAAATCAGCCAGGATCAGATAATAGGGCATCTTTGGTTGCCAATTATAAAGGAGCTGCTGTTTGTTTTGCGAAAGACAGGGCATTGACAAGGCTTGCCTGTCTTATAGTATATTTAGAGACATTTATCATGAAATTTATCTTATATGGTACTGTTATAGGAATACAGACTATTATGCAAGTCATAACGGTAGTATACATACTGATTGCGCCGGTGGTATTGCTTCTTGCGTTGCTTCCCGGCTATGAATATGTCATTAGCACGTGGTTGAGAAAGATGCTTGAAGCGCAGCTGGGATTATTGATTAGTACATTTTTGCTGGGAATTATGATTAACATTGACAGTCTGCTTTACGGTAAGATGGACTCTATGGGTGGTTTTTTGGTTATAGGTATACTACAACAGGCAATTATGATGGGCATCTATAATATGAGTAAACTTTCTACTCTTCAGGTCGCCATCCGAACGGTTAATAAGGCGAAAAATCGAGTGATGAATGATGCCGGGACTACTGTCAGGACGGTAGACCGATTTATGACCGGGACGAATGAGAAAATGAAAAAAATCTATGATAAACATGGTTATAGGGATTCATATTATCAGAATATAAGATACAGTGAATTTGATAATCTGGAGGACCATCAGAAAACCCTACGGCTGGATAAACAAAAGGGAGAGAAAACACGTGCAGAATTGGATGCACCTGCACGGACGGAGGAAGATAAATATGCGGATGCATATGATAAGGGCATGCGGAAGAATTATTACAAAAAAATGGGCAAGGAAAAGTATGATCGGGAATTAATGAATAAGAAGTATGATGATCTGGAAGATTATCAGAAAGATTATTGGAAGCAGCTACATAACGATGATAAAAACAATGCAGAGGAAACCAAGAAGGCGCCAAGGCTGTATTCAGAAGAAACAGACAGAGGTGGAGAAAATATTTATGCCGGTTTTGGAGAAACTGATGGTTCAAAAGGTCCAAAACGTGCTATAATCAAAAAAAAGAACAGCGAACTGCAAAACGGATTACCGATACGGAGCGAATATCCTAATGTTGCGGTGGATAATGTAGCGGATGATGGGCATGTATATCAAAGACGACTATATGATGAGAATCGGATGGCGGAAAAAGATTATGATACGGATGATCATCATCGACCGAAAGCACATCCAACCGGAGCGCATAAGCATATTTTTCAAGGGGAGAAACGAAGTGAGCCCCAAGTTCTGACCGAGGAAGAATTGGAAGAAAACAGCGATATTATCCAGAGGGGAGTGAATTATCATGACAAGGAATGAGTTGATTCGTCGTGTGAAATATGGTACAGATATTGTTTTTAATGTACGAGAAAAATGCTTTACTATTTTAAATTGGGAGTCGTTTATTATTGCAGAAGCATATGCAGAGGAAGAAAAAACATATGAAACCGCAGAGGAATTGGTTGATCAGTTTATGGTGAATGGGAAATCTCTGGGGGAGCTGGCTGGTGAGATTGTTATTGAGCAGTATACATTGACTGGTGATTATGAACATCTGTTATAAAAGCTATTGCACTCAAAGTTGATGATATGGAATATAACGCACAGGATAAGCTGGTAATTGAACCTGGAGAAGTTGCATTTGTAATGACAGAAGAAACACTGGATCTTCCCTATAATATATTTTGTCAATTAAGTTCCAAAAGAAAATTAAGTCATGGTGGTATAATTATATTAGGTGGTTTTACTGTAGACCCAAATTATAACGGAAAATTAATTTTTGGTTTATATAATATTTCATCAAGAAAATATCCAATCATACCTGGAAAAAAATTGGTTGCTGGAATATTTTACAAATTGGAAGATACAGAAATACAGGAATCATCTGTGAAACCGGTTCCGTTATATGATTTTCCAGATGAATTATTGGCATTGGTTAAAGAATATAAACCAGTGTCAAACAAGATGTTGGAAAGTTTTACAAAAAATATTGATGAACTTAAAGAAGAAATAAAGTATTTAAAACAACGATTAGATGAAGATAAGAATTGGAGTGATGAATTTAAAAAGGGTCTCAGTGAGAATAATGCACAAATAAAAGCAATAGGTGTACAGATTTCTGAGTTAACTAAGAATTTACAGAGTGAAGCTGAAGAGAGGAAAGCTGAGACTTCATCTTTAAGAGAAAAATTAGGTCAAAGTAAAGTAATAGGTACAATCGTAGTTTCTTTATTATCGCTTCTACTAGGGGGTGTGCTTACGTTTGCAATATCCATTATTTTAGGCATTGTATAAACCTAAATAAAAATGCCTATCCTGTCTGCCAACAGGGTAGGCGGTGCCTGTAAAGGCATTTTGCTTAACTCGGGGGCATCCACCTTTGGAGTGGGTGCTTTTCCTATGTCTAATATAGCATAATGAATAGAGAATTTCAACAATTTTCGGTCTCGGATGCGCCATCGGAAACAAGACACAGAAATAGCCGCCCTGTCTCGAAAACTAAGCGGCTATTTCTGGCTTACCTCCATTTACATAGAAATCCGCAAGGGAATCTGGGAAAGGAGGGCTTTGCTAATGTTGACGATATTTTTATTATAATGAATTCCTTGGTGGAAGTCAAATTATGATTGTTAGGAGTTATGAATTATACAAGTGTCCCCAATTGGGACAGGAAGAATATATTTGGTTATAGATGCTTATCATTGAAAACCCTGTCGAAATATGTTAGAATCTCTTTGGGTGTTACCAGGAAACGGTAGGCGGTCAGTTCTTCAACAGAGGGACTGGACCCTCTGATTACATAGAAATCTCCGAAAGGGGAAATCTTGGAAAGGAGGGCTTGCTTTATGAGTGATTTTGAGATGCTCTCCATCGTACTAAGGATTCTTGGAATCGTAGTTACGGTTTTGGTCGCATATATCGGATACACAAAAAAGNNTAGAAAAAGAAGCTACCGCAACCGCCCCAGGCTAAGGATGCGGTTACTTTTTTGCAAGTAACTAAACTTTGAGCTGACCGTCTATCGGTAGCACCTTTTATGCTCTAATTATAACGAATTTTTGGGTGAAAGTCAAATTATGATCATCAGAGATTACGAATTAGTTATATAGGGGTTCCACTATCTTTGGGTTCAAATATTGATTTTCTGCTCTGTGGCACATCAATATCCATGGAACTAAAGCTGCTTGTTTACTCGTTTTTTCTTGTAGCCGTTGCGGTAGCTTCTTTTTCTAACACTTGCGTGATAAATTTTAAGGCAAGGATCATAGTTTCCAGTTCGCAGTCACCGCCAAGAATCACTTCAAATCCTTTGTCGGCATAGCGACCTAGAGGTTTTACTTGAATATCGGTGCTGCCAGCATCAGCAATACGAAAATAGGTACGTCCGCCATGACCAGAGTCGCCGCCTTGGTAGCCGGTGGTACCTGCTTCGACATCAAGAAGATTGAGATTAACAATTTCACGGCTGTAGGTGGTGATTTTTGTGCCGTCAGGCAGGACACGTCTGTTTTTTTTAATGTCAGACACTGTGTTTTCCATACGGTATAAAACATCGGACAACGGAATCTCCATTTCATAAAACAAAGAGTTCATTTCCTGTTCCTGCAAGCCCAATTCCTCAAATTTCTTAAGTGCCTGTTTTGTATAAAGGTTTCCGATTCTTGCATCCTCCCACTGATAAGAAAGTTCTGCGGATATATTGATCGTCGCTAATACTTTGCTCAGATCCGCCAGGTCTTTATGCTCGATCAGACTCTCTCTGACCGCTTTCATGGAGATTTCTTCCACATGCTCATAGATCTGATCGAGAGAACCATACTCAACTATCAGCTTCTCCGCCGTCTTCTGACCGATCTTAGGCACACCTGGTATATTATCCGAAGCATCCCCCATCAGTGCCTTTAAGTCAATAAACTGAAGTGGGTCAACCTGATATTCGGCAATTACATCCTTCGCGTAATAATCCTTGACCTCCGTCTTGCCGCCCTTTATTTTCGGTATCCTGATCTTAATATGATCACTGGCAATCTGCAGCAGATCCCTGTCGCCTGATACCAGAGAAACCTCCATACCTTTCTTCTTCGCAGATTTTGCCATCGTACCTAAGATATCATCTGCCTCCAAGCCTGCCTGCTCCATGATCATTACGCCCATTGCCTGCAAAACTTCTTTCATGACCGGAACCTGTTCTTCCAATTCCGGGTCCATCTGTTTTCTGGTATCTTTATACCCTTTATAGATTTCATGGCGGAACGTCGGCGCGGACACATCAAAAGCAACCGCCAGAAACTCCGGCTGTTCCTCCTCCAATATTTTAAACATGATATTCAAAAACCCATAGATCGCATTGATATGAAGTCCTGCCGCATTTGTCAACGGTGGAATCCCATAATACGCCCTGTTTAATATACTGTGTCCATCGATCAATACCAGCTTATCAGCCATATTTTCTATACCTTCGTTCATCAATTAAAATTTAAAAAATTTCCAAATAAACTTTACATACTATATTTGTTTTTTTGAAATCTCTGTTCCTTCTGTGCCATGCAAAGGATGGGATTTTTTTCCCTCATCAATATACTTTCTATATTCAGTAACTGCAGAGATTCCCTCCACAGATAAAACCTGAGCTTTAGCAATAAGATATCTCTGACATTCTTCGCTGCATTGACTAAATGCACTTAGGAGATATTTCTCATCAGGGGATAGCGATTCAGGAGTTACATAGTCATCCCCTGCAATTTCATTTCCTAACAGATAGTCAGTTGGAACGTCAAAATACTTGCTTATTTTTATAAGTGTTTCTAAATTGGGTTCGACAGTTCCACCTTCATATTTTGATATGTTTGATTTTGATACATCTAATATCTTTGCCATCTGCAATTGCGTTAATTTTCTTTCAACACGCAACGCTTTAAGCCTTATTCCAAAATCCATAATCCATAATTCACTCCTAATATTATTATACAGTTTTCATAAAATGAAATTCAACAAAGTTTCAAAAAATGAAAAAACGGTATTGACAAGTTCAAAAATAGAAACTAATATAAAAATATGTGATTCAAAATTTGAAACGAAAGGAGAAATGTAAATAATGTCTGCAATAAAGAAGTTTAGAAAATCAATAGGACAGACACAAGAAGAATTTGCGGCTATTATCCATGTATCAAAAGTCAATTACAGCAAAAAAGAGAATGAAAAAGTTAAGTTTTCTCTTAATGAAGCGATTTTGATTTCCAATCACTTCAATAAATCTATTGAAGATATTTTTGGCGACGGAGGAGTTTCCCAAAACGATACTTCACGGGATGCTCTGGAAGAAGATAAGATAAATAAAAAAAGGACAGAGAATATGCAAATGAGTCTTTTTGAAGATGATCTAGAAACACCTTGATCCCAAGATAAAAGAAGGAGAAAACTTAAATGGAAAATGAAGTGTTAGATCGCAAGGAACTTTACAGAAAACTTGGACTAGAGGCTTTAATGGCGGGGACCGGTTTTATGACCTTCTACGGGACTTTGGGTACGGGAAAGGTTTTTCATCCTGGAGATCCTAGAGATGAAGCTGCCTTGAAAGCCCATATACGTAAATTTAAAATTTGTGGAGAGATAGGCGAGAACCCTGATACTGTAAATTTCAGGAATTTTATGAAGGAGATCGAGGAACGTATCAATGCGGATTCCGAGATCATTGAAAGGTCTAAGGAGTGCAATATAGAATTTGCTGAATGTTTAAGAAACTTTCTTGCTGATCCTGAGAACAGCATTTGCATCGGTGCAATGGTGGCTGGGCTTCAGATTGGATGTAAAAGATATTCATACATTAAGCATTTGAGCTTTAATGGCAAGGAGTATGAAGCGGAAATTGATGAACTGGAGAGAAGATTCCGGCTAATGGAAGTTTGATGTTTTATTTCCGATTGTAGTTGCTGACAGAAAATGATATATTGAATATGTGGGAACGGTTGCCCCTTGAGAAAGGGGGTTGATGCCTATGTTTGTTACATATGATAATCTGATCCAGATTGGATTATTCGTTGTTGCACTGATAGGTCTCGTTTACGAGATAAGTCGTAATGGCAAAAAATAACCGCCCCTGACTGGTAATCGCGGCGGTTATTTTTACCTAAACATTACTTGCAAGGGGTACAACCAAGTACCACTTCTAAAAAGAATATATCATAAAAAGCAGTTAATTACAAGAGGAACAAGCTATAAATGCCTGTTCCTCTTTGCATATTTATGAAGAAGGAGAGAAAGGAAAAAATGATATCAGGAGAACAACAGAAAAAAGAGATTGCAACAATTAAACAGAGAGAGATCTTACTGAATTTGTCAGATGCAGATTGTGAACGGGTTGCAATATTGTGCGGTAGGCATAATCTTACAGTATCGAAGCTGATCGAAAATTTTATTGGCGATTTGGTTGGTGGAACCTATTCCAATGGAAGCGATGAGGAGGACTGTGCAAATAACTGGTTTGAACGGTGCTGGTGTGGAATGTTTCCGGAGGAGACACTGCTGAAGCATCTTCTTGATAATTTGTATGATGTGGAAGATTTTCTGATTGCCGTTGAACTTCTTCAGCAGGCTAAAGCGGATATGGAGGAATATAAGAAATGTTCAGAGAAACAAGATAAGAAAGAATTGGAATGTATTGAAGAATATATCGAATACCGGGAAGAAGAATACAAGGATTATACAGAAGAGTTTCTGAGAGAATATCCGGAGGCGGATATGGAGCAGGAAATTGCAAAGGTCAGAGCATGGTTTGAGCAAAAAGAGATTTTGACAAAAGGCAAAGAATAAGGGGGAAAGGGGATGTTAAAAGATATAAAGCATGGCATGAAAAAAAGACCTGTATAGCTTGGCGGCTCCGGTCTTTTTCCCACAAATTATAGCTGATTATCCATCCGCTATCTACTTAATATTTAGCACAATTAAGTAGAAAAAGCAAGAGGTAATCTCATGGAATATCAGGGAAGTCAGCTTATATCACTACATATATGTTCTGTTTGCGGCCGTCGGTTTAGTGTTCCCTACAAGTCTGGCCAGAATTGGGGATATGTGATACCGATGCGGAGGAAAGGAAAGCTGCGGAATGCGCGTGTATGTAGCTACAGCTGCCAGCGCAAATATGTTCTGCAGGAGCAGGAAAAAGTAAAAAATAAGATCTAATCTAAAGGAGAAAAAATTATGGCAAATATCATTGCAATTGCGAATCAAAAGGGCGGGGTTGGAAAGACTACCACAACGGTAAATCTTGGTATTGGACTTGCCCAAAAAGGATATAAGGTGCTGCTGATCGATGCGGATCCGCAGGGGTCATTAACGGCATCCCTGGGCTGGGATCCAGATAATCTGGATCAGACGCTGCGGGATGTCATCTACAATACGGTAAATGAGATCAGTATGCAGACGGATTTTGCAATTTTAAGTCATCCGGAGAAGGTAGATCTGATCCCGGCGAATCTAGAATTATCCGGAATAGAATTATCACTAGCAGGGGTTATGAGTAGGGAACATATGTTGAAAAGCTATCTGCAGACGGTGAAAGACAACTATGATTACATACTGATTGACTGTATGCCGTCTCTGGGTGTGCTTACGCTTAATGTGTTTACTGCGGCGGACAGCGTTATCATACCGGTAGAGGCGGCATATCTGCCCGTTAAGGGGTTGCAGCAGCTTCTGATGAGCATATCTAAGGTTCAGAAGATTTTAAATCCTAAAATCTCAATAATGGGGATTCTATTGACCAAGGTGGACGATCGGACAAAGAATCCAAGAATCATATCGGAATTGATTGAAGATGCTTATGGAAAGCATATCAATATCTTTAAAAACAAAATTCCATCAAATATACGAATAACGGAAAGCTCCGCTTATGGAAAGAGCATATATGCATACGATTCAAAATGCAAAGGGGCATTGGCATATAAAGCCGTGACAGAGGAGGTAATTACATATGCAGGATAAACCTAATATTCAATTTAAATCCTACGATGATATGTTTGGCGTCGGTGCCGGAGACACGTCCGGATCTGAGACAGTGGAGATCCGCCTGGAGGAGCTGCATGAATTTGTAGGACATCCTTTTTCTGTTCGGGATGATGCGGCCATGGCGGAGCTGGCGGATAGTATCCGGGAACAGGGGGTGATCGTGCCGGCGATTGCACGGCCCCGGAAGGAAGGGGGATATGAGCTGATTGCCGGACACCGGAGACGGCGCGCAAGCCAACTGGTCGGAAAAGAGACGATGCCAGTCGTCATAAAGGATATTCCGGATGATATAGCAATCGCTTATATGGTAGATTCCAATATTCAGCGGGAAGGGATCTTGCCAAGTGAAAAGGCAAAGGCATACGCCATGCGCGCTAAGGTGATCTCTGCAGAAGATAAGGGGCGGACGGACGAAAAACTTGCGGCAGAATTTGGCGAGTCAAGGAACCAAATCCGGCGTTACATGCACTTAAATCAGCTGTCAAAAGCAATGCTGGATCTGATCGATGCTAAGCGCATGCCGGTGAATGTGGGTTATGAATTGTCATTTCTGTGTCCGGTTAGTCAGAGCCGCGTATTTGGGGTTATGATGGATCATAATGTTGTTCCAAGTATAGCACAGGCGCAAAAGATAAAAGAAGTGGAAAGGCAGTCAAGATTTGCACTGGAGGAAGAACAGATTCTGGAGATCCTGATCGGGAAGGCGTCCGCGCCGAAACGAAGATTTACAATGAATGAAAAGCGCATTAATCAGTATTTTCCGGAAAACTATACGCCGGAAGATATAGAGAAAACCATCATTGATTTATTGGACCGGTGGAAAGGAGCTAAAGAATGAAAAAACTGATTATCGCGGAAAAACCGTCTGTAGCAAGGCAGTATGCAGATGTGTTGTGCGGTCATGTCAATAGGCGTGAAGGGTATCTGGAGTCGGATGAGTATATCATAACCTGGTGTATTGGGCATCTGGTTACGATGAGTTATCCGGAAAGTTATGATCCGGCAATGAAAAAATGGAGCGTGGAAACGCTGCCATTCATTCCGGAGAAATACAAGTATGAGGTAATAAGGGGTGTTGGAAAGCAGTTTAAGGTGATTAAGGAGCTGTTATACCGGAGGGACGTGGATGTGATCTATTATGCCGGTGACAGCGGAAGAGAAGGGGAGTATATTCAGAGGTTGATCCGGGAAAAGGCGGGACACAATCCGAAGGCAGAGGAAAAGCGGATTTGGATATCATCCATGACGCCGGAGGCGATTCGGGAAGGAATGGCGTCCGCCAGGGATCTTAAGGTATATGACGCTGTCAGCGAGGCAGCATATCTAAGAGCGATTGAAGATTGGCTGATAGGAATCAATTTCAGCCGGGCGGTTACTTTGGCTTATGGAAATGATTTGAAGTATTTTCTAAATCAGGAAAAAGGATCTATAGCTGTCGGCAGGGTTATGATCTGCCTTTTAGGTATGGTGGTAGATCGGGAGCGTGAAATCAGGTATTTTTCGCGAGAAGAGTTTTTCCGGATAAAGGCAGTCTGCGAAGATGGGGCTTTTTCTATGGAATGGCGCGCAAGGGACAAAAGCCGGTTTTATAAAGAGAAACAGTTGTATCAGGATATGGCGTTCCGAAAAGTTAAGGATGCGGATCGGCTGGCCGCGGTTTTCAGCGATGAAGGTAAGCTGCAGATCACATCCTGCGATGTGTATGAGGAACAGGAGCCAGCGCCATACCTTTATAATCTGGCGGATCTGCAGAATGAATGCTCGCTGCGGTTAAAGATCAGTCCGGACAAAACATTACAGTATTTGCAAAGCTTATATGAACAGCAGCTGATCTCTTATCCGAGAACGGATGCAAGAGTGCTTTCCGGTGCTGTGGCGGATGAATCCAGATCCATACTGGAGGGACTGTGCCGGAATCGGGATTTTCAAGAGACTATTGGCGGAATACTGGATAAAAGATGCTATGCATCTATCCGGGATACAAGATATGTCAATGATGGGAAGATTACGGATCATTATGCAATAATACCTACCGGAGAGATTGGATCCGGCCTGACTGGAATGGAAAAGATCATTTATCACATGATTGTCAATCGGTTTCTTTTGATTTTTTTGGAACCGGCGGAATACAAGATGGCGGAAATTACAGCAGTGGTGGCGGGTGAATTGTTTGGATGCCATTTGAGGGCTTTAATTCGCCCCGGCTTTAAAGAAATGGACGGGAGGTCAGAAGATAACACCTTGCTGCCTTTAATGGCCAAAATAGAGCCGGGAATGGTCTTGGAAGCAGCTTTTGAAGTGAAGCCGGGAGAGACGGTGCCATCGAAGCGATATACCTCAGGAAGCCTGATCATTGCCATGGAGCGAGTCGGGAGCCGGATTGAGGATGTACAGTTGAGGGCGTCTATAGCAGGATGCGGAATTGGAACGCCTGCAACCAGGGCAGAGATAATAAAAAAGCTCGTATCTATTGAATATATCGCGTTGGATGCCAAGACACAGCAGATTAAAACAACGCTGAAGGGGGAATTGATATATGAACTTCTTCAGGAAGCGGCGGCACCACTGTTAAATCCTCAATTTACTGCCAGCTGGGAGAGAGGACTGCTGCAAATCGAAGCCGGTGAGCTTGATCCGGAGAAATACCGGGAAAAGCTATATGATTTTATCCGACGCCGGACAGAGCTGATCAAACAGCAGCATATGACTAAAAAGCTGTTTGCACGGTGGGAAAAGCTGCGTGGAATGATAAAAAAACCTGAATGACTAAGGGGGAATCATGAAAAATATCTATACTTATAATGGAGAGGATTATAGTTCAATTGAGGCTTTATCCGAAGCAGTAGGAATAAATAAAAAGACTTTAACTGCCCGTTTAAGGAGAGGGTTATCAATAGAAGAAGCTTGTAAAAATATTGACCTGAGGTCTTCATACCATGAAGATCCAGGTGATAAAAAAGAAAAATCTATAAAACAGATCTGTAAGGATCATTCTAAGAATGATGCATTGGTACGAAATAGGCTAAGATATGGATATTCTTTAAATAATGCCCTAAATAAGCCTAAATTGATCCGGAGACAAGGCTGTCCAATTGTTGTTAATGGTATTTTGTATAATTCGATAGCCGAAGCGTTGCGAAATCTTGATTTGGTTGAAAAGGAGCAGATAGTAAGGAGAAGATTAAAAAATGGCATGAAGCCGGATAAAGCATTCAAGTTTTAAAAGAGAGGATAAATTATATTTTTAAATAAAAATAGCATATGTAAGAACATGGCACGGACAGAAAGCATGTAAAACACGGTCGGTCCTAGTATAGACCCCACATGGTAGAAAAAGTATACTATAAACTTTTAGGTCTAAGAAGCAGTGCATATTACATAAGGTTAATAAGAATATTCAAGGAGGTATATTATGGTTAAAAATAGCGTACCGGCATACAAAAGTAACGAAGAAAGGCGATCTAGGCTACAGCAGAAATACGTTTACATACAAAAAATCATTGCGTCCGGCAATAAGAAAAAGCTGCAGGTGAAAGAATAAGATGCAGCAAGCTTGTTATGCCAGACAGTCGGTGGATAAAAAGGATTCTATTTCAGTTGAGACACAACTCGAAAAGGCAAGGATGGAATGCAATCCGAAAGAACCCATTGAAGAATATACCGACAGGGGTTTTTCTGGAAAAAATACAAAACGTCCGGAATTTCAGCGGTTGATGAAGGATGTCAGGGAAGGAAAGATCAGTCGGATCGTGGTGTATAAGATTGACCGTTTTTCGCGCTCGTTGATGGACTTTGCCAACGCATGGGATATATTAAGTTCTAATAAGGTTGATTTTATATCCGTCAATGAGAAATTTGATACATCAACGCCAATCGGGAAAGCAATGTTGTTTATCCTAATGGTTTTTGCTCAGTTGGAACGGGAGACGATCGCGGAACGTGTGACAGACAACTATTATGCAAGGGCAACACAGGGAAGTTGGATGGGTGGACCGGCGCCATACGGATTCAATATCGGACGTATCGACGTCATGGGGCGCAGGGTGCCGACTTTACAGACAAATGATAAGATTTATCATGTGCAGAGGATTTTCAGTCTATATGCAGAGGGAGAAGGGATGGCGCTTGGAAAGATCGCGGGGATCCTGAATGATGAAGGGATCCCTGCAGCTCAGCGTAAGACATGGAACAATGTATCGCTTGCTAGACTGCTGCGTAATCCCGTATATGTGAAAGCGGATGCTGATGTGTACGCTTATTATAAAGCCCTTGGTGTGAAGGTAAACGCACCTTTATCAGAGTTTTCCGGAACGTATGCTGGAATGCTTGTAGGAAAGAGAGGTGCATCCACGCGTCAGCGGAAAAAGATGGAAGAAGCCGTCTTTGTGCTTGCCAACTGGAACGGGATCATATCGTCGGAACAATGGCTTGCCTGTCAGAGTAGACTGGCGGATAACCGTCAGATCAAGAATACCGGTAAGGGATTGCATACGTGGCTATCCGGATTACTGCGCTGTGGGACATGCGGACGCAGCGTGCGGATCAGTGTAGATCATAAAAACCCTTCTGGCAAAAGATATATGATGTGTACGGGCAGAATTGATCATAACTGCGACAATTTGATCACGGTAAGGCTGGACGATATTGAGAAGGAAGTGGAAGAACAGCTAACGGAAATCTTGGATCATTGCGAGGATAAACCGATTGAAGTGGAAGTGAAAGGATTATCTGCAGAAGAAAAAATTGAATTGATAAAGATGGAAGAACAGATTTCAAACCTGATGGAGATCATTGTTTCCGGAAAAGTTTCAGAATTTACATTACGATACATTGATGATGAAATCAGGAAAATTGAATCCAGAAGAAACGAACTTGCGCATCATATAAAAGAGCAGTCCTCAAAACGTCATATAACATATGATCATATTGATTTTAGGACATTATCCTTTGAAGAACGAAAGATCGTGGCAGTAACTTATATTAAGGAGGTTCTGATCACAGGAGAAGATGTTGAGATTATTTGGAGTGTTTAATATAATTCGACCGGATCTCTGACTTGGCAGCTCCGCTGCAAGTTGGAGAGCCGGTTGGATGTGCAGGGGTAGGGGGTTGCAGACCCCATGCTTTTGCTTTTTATTTTTGTATGGGATGTGTCAACGTCCCATTGAATTGTATAATAACCACACTCGGACGCCGTGTCGATCAGCTCGTTGTCATAAGAACCATAGGGCGGGCGGAACAGCATCATCTCGTATCCGGTCAGTTCCCGGACGCGTTCATGGGGGCCCATCAGCTGCTGACGGATCTCTTCGGTGGAAAGGGTTGCCATGTCAGGATGGCTTTGGGAATGGTTGCCGAGATCATGACCTGCTTCGTAAATTGCTTTTACGTCATCGGGGTAGCTTTCTACCCAGCCGCCGGTCATAAAAAAGGTAGCTTGGATATTATGTTTTTCCAAAATGGCAAGAATGGTGGCAGTGTCCTCATTTCCCCATGCAGCGTCGAAGGTGAGCGCGATCTTAGGAGACTCGGTATCGACACAGTAAATGGGGAGCGCCCGGCCATTAACCACATTGGAGCTGTCGGCCGTAACAGCTTCGTTCGATAAGTACATGGCGGATATGGCGATAGCGCCGATGCCGAGCGCCAAGACCAGCAGCGTCTTGGCAATATGTGTTCCGGTCAGAAAGCTGTCCCGGAGTTTTTGGAGATATTTTTTCATATGAAGATTCCTTTATGCGGACCATATCTTGTTAAAAGTATATTCAATCCTGCATTTGTCCTAGTCGGATTTTTGCTAAATTGCTGAAAAAATGCAAATAGGCTTTAAAAATATAAAAAGTGTGCTATAATCATGTATTATAGAAAGGCGTGGATGAAAAGATGAAGAAACTTGAAATAGTAACAAGACCTGAAAAATTGGATGAACTTCGGATGATCTTAGAGGAATTTGGCGTGACCGGACTGAATATCTTCCATATGGAGGGATATGGCAATCAGAAGGGTCATTATGAGGGATTTGACTCTGCTGTTAATCAGATCCAGCTTCTTCCCATGATCAAAGTGGAGACTGTAGTGGATGCGTCCATTGCCGGGACACTGATCGAGAAGATCTCTAAAGGAATCAGGACAGGCAATTATGGCGACGGCAAGATATTTGTCTATGACGTGGATGACGCCATCAGGATCAGAACAGGCGAGCGCGGCAAGCAGGCGCTGTAGTTGAGACGCCTCAAACTTTAGCTGTATATTTTCTTTTGAGTAAAGGTTTTACCGTAGCAGAAAATGAAGATGGAACCGCCTCAACCTTTATTGGAAATCATTATTACATATATGATGATATCCTGGAGAAAAATGGATATCATCTAACTGAGCAAATGGGAACCCTTTACATATATGAGAATGAAGATCAATCAATTATTCGCATTGCAGCGGAACATGAGTGGTGCCATTGGTTCAGAATATATAAAATAACTGGTAAGATAGAAGATTTACTTTAGTATATTTCCTATCTTACCTATTATTTTATTCCTATAACACAATGGTCTTTGTGGCAATTTTCCCGCGGAACATAACGTCATGCTCCACAAACAGCATCGTCGGCTGATAATTTAAAAGCAATTTCTCAATCTGCATCCTTGAAAAAATATCAACATAGTTTAAAGGTTCATCCCATAGATAGAGGTGCGCAGGAGTAAGCAAACTGGCGGCGATCAGTACCTTTTTTTTCTGCCCTTCCGAATAATCTTCCATTTTTTTAGCAAACTGTACACGGTCAAAATCGAGCTGTCTTAAGATAGAACAAAATAAACTCTGGCTCAGATGGCGTCTTTCGCAGAATTCCTGAATGTTTCCTTTTAGGAAAGAGGTATCCTGACTGACGTAGGAGATTACAAGGCCCGTTGCGGTTTCACATACGCCTTCCTCTGTAACTGATATGTTGCCGTCGTATAAACCCGCTTTTTGCAGGATCATTTTGATGACCGTTGACTTTCCGCACCCATTTTTTCCGTGCAGGGCAATGCGGTCTCCCTGACAAATGGTAAATGTCAGATCGTTAAATACAGGTTTCTCACTGTCATGATATTGCAGACTATAATGATTGATATTTACAAGCGTCTGTTTATGATGGATAAGCGGTACAATTTTCAGATCTGCCGGCAGTTCTAAATCTTTCAGGAGACCTTCTTTTTCTTCAATTTCCCTCTGGATGCGGGTCTCCATTTGCGTTACCCGGCTCTGCATTTTTTTTGTTTTTGCGCCGATATAGGGTCTTGTACCATTGCATCGATCCGGTTCTTTTCTTGGATCAAAGCCAATCTTTGTGCGTTCGTTTTTGTCTGCCCAATCTGATGCACGCGACGCGGATTGCCTTAGTTTTTTGATCTCTTTGAGATGTTTTTCATTTGTTGACTGTTCAAATTGATCCCTCCGTTGTTTGTTTTCCCACCAGCTTGAAAAATTGCCTTTTTGCACCTCAATGGTCTGCCTGTTTAGAACTAACACATGATCGATACATGCATCCAGCAGATCTCTGTCATGGGATACCAATATAAATCCTTTTTTGGAAGCCAGATATTGTTTGACCATTTCTCTGGAAGCGGAATCTAAATGATTTGTCGGTTCATCAATAAGCAGAAAATTATTTTCGCCGGAAAATAAACATGCCAGCATGATTTTGGTCTGTTCTCCAAAACTCAGGTTCATATAAGGCCGATAAAGAAGTTCGGCGCTCTCCCCTAATTGTGTCAGTTCACAGATCACGCGCCATTCCTCGCATCCGTCCTTTAACGTGTCGATAAATTCAGAGGCGGGCAGCTGCATTTTGGCGCGTTCTATTTGATATGGAAAATAATCAAATGCTGCAGTCGAATTTATGGAACCGTCATAAGAGAATTTTCCCAAAAGTAAATTTAAAAAAGTTGTTTTTCCTTTGCCGTTACGGCCGATAAAGCCTAATTTCCAATCGGTATCAATCGAAAATGATATATTTTCAAATATATTATCAAAACTGCCCTCATAATGAAAAGTAAGGTTGTTTACACTAATCTGTGACATATACATTCCTCCTGACTATATGGTAAAATCTTAAGTAAAAAAATAAGAACCGTTCGTTGCCAAACAGTTCCATTACATACTATAACCTCATGCATCGGAGAGATGATATTGCAATCATCGCTTTCCATTAAATTTATATATACAAATATTAAAAAATATACATTACAATATACATAAAAGAAGGTTATGAGAACATAATCCACTTTTGGCAACATGTGAAACAGTATGCCTGCTGATTGAACATACTGAAAAAACTTCATGTAATCAAAAGTAAATTATCTCTTCATCCTTTCACCCCTTCCTTTAAGTTATCATTATCCTAACACATTAAAATATTGCTGTCCAGATTTTTTGGTAATTTTTCATTTATAATTGTGCGCTTGTCGATAGCAGATTAAAATAAAATTTTTTCTTTGCGGAATTGTGTAGCTGTTAAAAACAGGTTATAATTGCACTAACAAATCGACATTGGAGGAGGGAATACAATGATAAGGCATATATGTATGTTTACATTAAAAGAGGATAATAAGGAAAAGAATATTATTGAATTTTATGAAAGAGCTGAAAAGTTAAGAGAATTAGAGATAATAAAACAATTTAATATAGTTAGAAATGCGGAAAGAACGCCAGTTTCCAATTATGATGTTGCTTTAATTTTTGACTTCGATACAGTAGAAACATTAGATGAATACCAAAAATCACAACTGCACATGGAATTTGGAGAATTTGTATATTCCATTAGAGTTGATAGAGCTTGTATTGATTATGAAATTTGATTTAGCTAAAAATCAGAATTTATGGAGAGGTTAGAATGGAACAAATTACATTAATAGAGCCTCAAAAGAAGTATGCGGATGATATATGGAAATTCCGTCAAGAAATTTTAGAATGTGATATAGAGAATGAAGACCAATTTGCAGGTTGTATATCGCTTGATGTAAGTAATTCTGCTGAAGAGTGGATAAAAATATGTGAACTTAGAAAAAGTGAAGAAACGTGCGGCGAGGTAGAAACAACGGTTCCTTCGCATACGTATTTAGCTGTACGTAAGGGAGATGATAAAATTGTAGGTGTGATAGATTTGCGTCATCATATAAATCATCCTATTCTTGGAACATGGGGAGGACATTGTGGGTATTCAGTGCGTCCTTCTGAACGAGGCAAAGGTTATGCAAAGGAAATGCTTCGTTTAAATATACAAAATGCAAAATCAATGGGAATTGAAAAACTTCTTATCACTTGTGATGTTAAAAATGAAGCCAGTGAAAAAACAATACTTGCTAATGGCGGAGTTTATGAGAAAACCATAGATGTTGATGGGTGCAATATGAAAAGATATTGGATTACAGTTTAAGAAGTAGAAAATTCCAGTTTGTGGAGTAGTTAATAGG
>DLOP01000072.1 GCA_002478505.1 Lachnospiraceae bacterium UBA7481 | reverse complement strand
TAATGCCGTAATAAAATCCTCCTTTATCAAACTGATTGACCTCATCAAACGGAACAATGACACCGAGCGATTCCGTTGTCAGAAGACGTTTTACGTAGGTACGGTCAAGTCCGATTGGCAGGGAGGACATAAAGCCCCTTTCCTGCTGCATCATCATTGGTTTGATGTTGCTCATGAATTTGGCGCCGACATTCTTAATCGTCTTACCCTGTTCCTTTAATTCTTCCGCCGTATCCGCAAAATGTGTGACTAAGAGGCTGACGAAGAAAATCTTCTGGTCACGGTTCATCAAATCTTCCTGCAGAAGCTCGATATGCTCCTTCGCGCTCTTTAGATCAGCGGGTAGAAACTCCGTAGAGATATTGTTGTTGCGGTTGGACTTTTGCCTCTGGATGATTTCCGCATCAATATTGACTGACCTGTTATGGATAAACTTCACGGCTTCTTCCTGAGGCATGGAATTGATATGAATTGTAATGAGCGTCTCAAAATTAAGCTCCGAAAGCTCCGCAAGGAAGTTTGAATTGATCCAGTTCGGAAGCGTGTCCAGATAAAGCGTCTGGGCATACCTTTCCTCGCCAAGCTGTATATTGTTGGCGCTAAATTTGATAAACTCCGGACTGATGATGTCTTTTGTCGTAAGTCCCTGTCTTGCCATGCGCCCCAAATCCACTTTTACGGAGCCGTCTTTATCATGCTCGAACCAGTAATTGATTTCCTTTGTGCCGTTTAAAATGGTGTTTAAGATTTCCAATCGTTCCGGCAGCTCGATATCCGCAAGGGACTGCTTTGTACACCGTCTGAACGCCGTTTCGATATCCAGCCCTGAAGAACGGATTTTCTGCATCGCGTCATCCACACTGTCTGAATCAACACGCACGGTAATGAATTTCCTTGTCGTAATATTATTTCTGGACTGTGACAGTTTATCCGTAATCATGTCCGTGATTTCCTTACGGTAAACGTCATATTCGTCGCCCGTGAGCGAAGGGAGGATCGACTTTAATTTTGAATTATCATTCTCTTTATAGTTCATAATGGTAATAAATGCATCCTCATTCGGACGGATGACGTTTAAGAACTTCTGATAATCTTCATAAATGTTCTGCTGCTCCTCCTCTGATTTTGTTTTAAAGGAGATATCGCCGAACTCATATGTTTTTGTGAACCGCCCCGGCTCTACCTGAAATACGCCGTTTTCATAGCACTCCAGCCACGGCAGGGTTTCCTGCACCGTGCGGGGGTTTGCCGTTTGTTTTTTGGCAGTCTTTTTTCTGCCGCCGGGTAAGATGCTGTTGTTTTTTACGTCTGCCATAATTTTCATATCCTTTCTGATGATTTTTTACCGTATCGGTTTATAAGTTTCTGATTTTTGTACCCTGATACGGTTCTGTTTTGAAAGCTGCAGGGCTTTTTTCTTTTCTTCCGCTTTCTTTTTCTTTAATTCCGCTTTGGACAGGGGAGCTTCCTCTGCCGGAGCATCATCCTTGGAACCCAAAAGATACTCCCGTTCCTCCTTTTCTTTTTTCAGAGCTTCTTCCAGCTTTATTTCTTTATAATAATCTTCCAGTATCTTATAAGGAGAAGCATTATATAAAGCCGTGTTATCAAACCATTCCCTTGTTTTATCCGCTTTTTCCGCCGTCGGGTAATGGATTTCCTTTTTGCGGATAACGGGATTTACGATATTCTCCATAAAAAAGGAGGGTCCTATCTTTTCTAACGGCTGGTCATAAAATGTCAAAAAGCCGATTAAGAACATTGGCAGGCCGCAGACGNNCGCCGCCAATACACATTCTCATTGACATATCCATATCCGCGGACGTCGCGCCGTATCCCAGAAAACACAAGAGAGCGCCTAATACTACAAAAGCTGTCTCCCTGAAAGAGAACGGACCGATGAATTTTACTTTATATTTTAAAATATCCTTTGGAACCATACATTCTATCATAATCTTATTCCTGCCTTTCCGCGTTATACGCCGAATATGTCGTTTACAATACCCATGGATTTAAACATCAGCGACAATCCCGCAAGTCCGAAGCCGAGCGTAACGACAATAGTGCTGAGACACATATCCAGCATATCGCCGATTTCCAATGATGCTTCAATAGTCGTCAGACTTGTAAATATACTTCCAACTGCCGAGCCGATAAGGGAACCGATAATGATAAGCGCGACGCCCTGCACGGAGACCGCGATTATTTTCTTGATATAACGGCCGCCTGCCCCGCGCCATCCGTCGTCCGTCATAAGCGCAAGCGCTACGGGAAGGAACGTGCATCTTAAATAAAGCTCCAAGAACCTTGAAAACGCAATCAGAATCGCCGACCCGTTAATAATCAGTCCGATAATCAGACAAAAGATTCCGACCAGAAAAGCAATACCGAGCAGCATCATCCATCCTAAGGGCTTTGTCGCGGCAAACTCAGTAATGGCTTGTAAGAATATATCATTTTCTGAATGAGTGAACGGATTCTTAAAGTCATCCGGTTTAGAATTACTTAAACCGATTAAACCTGTATTAACATCAGACATAAAAGCGTTTCCGAATTTTATAACAAATTCCTTTACCTTTTCCGCGTTACCCACCATAAATACGCCGAGGATAAGTTTTAAGAAATGCTTCCAGAAAATCTCAAAGGACAGCCTTTCGGACGTAAAAAGGTCAACCAGCGTCATAATAAAGAAAAACAGGCAAAGCGCAAAACCAATCGTTTTCATGACATCTAATGTGTTATCAAAAACATTATCAAAGCCTTTTATTGCCTCAGTGAGACCGGTCAGACCAACGCCGCTGAAATCGAGCTGTACCATTTGTCCTATGGTTATTCCAATCTTTGCAAGAGAATCCGCCATAAAGCCTAATAAAAAGCAGAATAACGAAGATACATTATATGCTATATTTCCTTCATTTTTTGCTGCATCATAGCCGTCCCATCCGGTATATTCCGCAAAGGAAGTCGACAAAAACATGACCAGAAAACAAAGCGCCCCCGCAAAAAAGATACAGCACAGCTTATACCAGAGTGGTGTGTATGAATTATCGAATTTATCTTCCGGTCTTGAAAAATATCCTGCCACCATAATTTTCATTCCTTTCCGTGGAGTCTAAGATACGGGGGAAGAGTATCTCATCTTCCCCTTTCTCTTTTTTTGTAATATCCCATATTACATACCGAGTGCGCTCTTGATTTGGTTCCATACGAACACCTTGAATACAATCATAATGGAACCGATTGCAATATCCATGATTGCTGTGTTCTTTTTCTCCGGCTGGTCTGTCTTGATGGCCATGAATAGGGTGAATACGCCGAGCAGAACAAAAATGGCGCCAAACAGCGGAAAGACATCCACAATAACATCAATGACCTTTGACATAACGGTGGACGCTGAAGTTGCTGATGCCGTCTGAGCCATCCCTGACATGGAAATCATTGCCGCCATGAAAATTTTCTGTACAAACGCCTTAATTTTGTTGACTCTGCCGCCAACCAGTGTAACTTCCTTCTTCATAATTTTTCTCTCCTTTTTATGATTATTTTTTTGTAGGGCTGTTTGGAAAACAGTTATCCTTTATATGTAAAAAATAAAAATTATTTTTATTGATTTTTATGATTTTGAAATAAAAATATTTATTATATGAAAAACCCTCCTTTCATTTTTTCCAAAAAACTGCACCGGAAAAGATATGGATATAGTCATCCGGTCATGGCATGTAACGGTAGATATAGATATATTCATATTCATGTTTTTCCGTATCATACCCCGTACACTCCAGTATCTCCCTGATTTTATACCCCTCCATATAAACCACAGTGTCAAAGGTTTTCAGCATCTGCCTCGCTTCATCATAAGAATAATCAGAGCCGTATTTTACAAGGTCAGCGAGCTTATTCAGCGTTTCATAGGCATTTGTCGAATGGACGGTGAGCGCCGCATATCCGCCTGCGTTTAAAAGCGTCATTGCGTAACGCATCTCCCCGCCTTTTACCTCGCCGATAATAAACTCATTACAGCCTTCCACAAGAGCCAGTTTCGCAAGCTCCTCCAGCGTTACTTCAGGCTCTCCCTGAAAACCGTGACAGACATGCTTGAACATGAATCCGGACTGGTTTGTATAAAGCTCATCATTTTCCTGAATGACAAGGGATTCGCGGGTCTTGGGGATATATTCGATAAAGGCGTTAAGCGCGGTAGTCTTACCTGAACCCGGAGGCCCCGCAAATACAATTCCCCTGCTGGTTTTGGCACGGTCAATCAGATAAAGCTTTAAATCCTTTGTCAGCATCCCCGCTTTAATCAGATCGTCAAAATAAGGCTTTGTTTTAGGAACTTTCCTAATGTGGAGATACGGATAATCCACGGCGTTTACCATGGGGCTTGATACGGAAAAACGGAGGATATAGTTTTCGTCATGCCTGTCGGTAAACGTAATCATGGGACGTGATTTAATATCCACTTTATTTCTTATCCCAAGCCCCTCCACAAAACGGAAAAGGTCTGCGTCATCAATGAATGTCGCATTGGACTTATAAGCCTTGCCCTTGACACGCACACGGATGTCGTTCGGGGCACAGACTTTGATATCGGATGTGTTCTTATTATCTATCAGCGGCTGCAGCACATCATACTGGAACATGGCAAGCGAAATACGGTTCATCATGATATTAAAATCATTTTCATTTTTCATGGATTCAAAGTTACGCTGAAGATATGCCGCACAGTCACGGTAAAACTCCGCCGTGGGTTTTTGTCCTGACTGGTACTGTATAAACTGCAGACGTTCCTGTACCGCAAAAAAACGCATGGTATCAACATAGATGCGTTCAAATTCAATCTGTGATATGTGTGTCCTCTTTTTCAGCGTTGAAGCCGCGTCATAAACGAGTGCCTCATCATCTTCCCGTGTTCTTCCCGCTTCCGGAACATATGCCACTCCACGGTTTAACATTGGCAATTCATAACTCGATTGTGTCCTGTCCATAATTTTCATCCTGTCCTTTCTTTTGTTTGGGAAAGCGTTTTACGGGAACTATTTGTAACGATTTCCTTGCATCCTGTCAAAATGAAAAGGGAATTAGGGCTTATCCCAAGCGCTGTTCCTTAAGATATTATCAATCACTTCCTTAGAATCCACGGAATAGTTAATAATGGCCGCGATGGAAAACTGTTTATAGAGATTATCAAATTCTTCCGCTTCCACGGCTTCCATATTTTCCGAAACAATCAAATCGGGACATGTTACCGAATTGATATCATAAACATCAACAATGGATAAGAATGCCCCGTCTATCTGTACGGTTTTTCTTACGGTCTTTGTTTTATGGTCAATATAGACATTTTTTACGGAACCGTCCGTATATGTAATA
>DLOP01000086.1:1542-19299 GCA_002478505.1 Lachnospiraceae bacterium UBA7481 | reverse complement strand
CCGGAATATAATCCGCGCCCATGGCAAAGATCTTAACGCCATTGACACAAAAAGCAAATTCCTCTCCGTATTCATCTTCTTTCCGGCTGACCGTCAGCGTACGCAAGCCGATCCGCAGGATTTTCTCATCATAAAGATAATCCGCTTTCTTGACCCTGATCGTGATCGTATATAAAGGATGCTCTCCAATGCCATTCGGCCACCAGAGTTCCGGCTGCTCGACCATGATCTGTATCTTGTTTTCTCCGTAAGACGTGACCGCACCATTACCCTCCGGCATTCTGGTCAATATCGTGACCGGTTTCTGTCCGGTCATCTGAACCTCGATCTCCACCGGAATATTGTCAAACATCTGCAAAACCGGATCGAGCGTTACCATAACGCCATCCCGACGATGCTCCTGACTGATCCGTATATCTTTGATCCTTGCTTTGGAATAACTGTGCAGCTCAACACTTCGGAAGATTCCGGCATCAGGAAGCTGCGGACCCCAGTCCCAGCCAAACATCGAATGTGTTTTTCTGAGATACTGATTCCCTTTGATTGCCCCGCAGGCGGTATAACCGATTTCTTTTCCCTTTTCAGGCTGATAATTCTTAAGATACGCTAATGGCGAATGTAGGATTACCCGAAGTTCATTAGCTCCCAGACGAACCTGATCTTTTATAGAAAAACGGAACGTTCTGTGCATATCGGAAGTGGAAGCAAGAAGCCTGCCATTCAGATAGATCTCCGCCAGCGTATCCAGCCCGTAAAATACCAGCTCGATCATATCCTCCTGCATATGCGCGCCGCTGACGGAAAAATTGCAGAAAAATTCGTAATCCTTTTCAAACAATGCCAGCGTATCCTTTTCGTTCTCCCGATAATATGGATCTTCCATCACGCCCGCATCCAGCAACACGGACATCACCGATCCCGGCACCGTTGCATCATAGATCTTGCCGGAGGCAGCTTTCATCTTCCAACCGACATCATTTAAACTTTCCTTTATCATCTGTTTTCCTCTCCATTACCTTTACCTTACATAAAATTGTGAAACTCTGACAAAATTCTTTTCTTTTGTGCAGCTTACAAAACTCTTTATTTATTCATTTTTGCGGAAAGAAAGGCAAACGGATCTTCAGGATCCGACTGCAGGAAATTCATCATCAGATATGCCATTCTCAAAGAAACTTTCTCTTCTGACAAAATCCTGCTGACTTCCTGTTTATCCGCCAGCAAAACTCTGATCGACTCTGTCTCCTCTAATTTCTGTCGATTCCACACTCCGCTTGCATAACCAAACACCGCCTGACATGCTTCATCCGTATATCCCGCCCCCATGTAAAACGGACGGCGGTAATATTCCGCTCCCCCGTCATAAATCTCCAATGTAAATCCGGTCTCCTCTTTCATCTCCCTAACGGCAGCCTGCGACGCGTCCTCTCCTTCGTCGATCAGACCTGCCGGCAGCTCATATATCATATTTCCAATCGGATAACGATACTGCCTGATCAATACTATCTTTTCCGGGTCTTCCTTCCAGACAGGATAGATGACCACTCCCTCTGCCCCCGTGCTTCCTGTCACTGCTTTAATGCAATCTTTAGGATTTCTGGATGCAAAATAATAATCAAATATTTTTCCCGAATCAGCCAGTGCATCCATGTGATAAAAATTGAGATATTTATTCTGAAATAAAGGCTGGATATCCTTATATTTTTTCATTTACATTCTCCGCTTTTCAGGGAATCCAGATATTTCTGATACTCATCTACCATAAGGTAACGATTATCCAGTGTCTTTAACACATCTTTGATCTGAAACTTCTCATACGTCTTACCATCTGAAAGATTATAGATCTGATTGTTTCTAAAATTGAGCACAAACGGCCGAAGGATATCATCTTCATTTTCCGTCAAAACAATTCCCTTATCTCCATTCGTAAACTGAACGCTGCATCCGGGCGGCACAAGATGGATCACCTGCGTCAATGCTTTGACGACCTGCGAGTTCATCTGATTTTTAGGATGTTTTAAATACTGATAAGCGGCAATATCCGACTGCGGCTCTTCCCCGTATTTCATTGCCGTCAGCTCGTCAAAATAATAGGCTACCTTTAAGATCTCTGTTTCAAGGTTGTTCTTTGTCAGCATCTTTCCAACTTCCAGAGTTTTAATCTCCCGCAAAGTTTTAATAAATGTCTGTGTATTTCGCAAAACTTCATGATCAATATTTCCGTTGTCCCGCAATGTGAGATAACCGCTTTCCAGACAGGTAAATATGGTTTCCTGTTCTTCCGGCGTCAGATCAGCTACTGATTTCTGCGCAATCTTTTCTGACAGGTTAAATCTTCCGATATCATGCAAAAGCGCTGTCATGACGGTAGACCGCTGTCTTGCAATACTGATATTCATTTTGCCCGCAATGGCTGCTGCCAGGATCGCAACATTCAAAGAATGTTTATAAACCATATCCCGCCTGCTCCGCAGATTCTGCATAAAGGTAAACTTCTCATTTTTTACGGAAAATTTGGCCAAGATCTCCTGTGAAAACTGTCTCAGCTTCTGTGGCGGATCGCCGTTTAAAATATCATCCATAATCTCCTGCAATACAAAAACAGACATCGTCTGAAACCGCTCAAACTCACGGTCATCCTCTGTCATCGGCGGAAGCGGTTCCGCCGGTTCCAAAATATAAATGCCGATCAACTCAAAATTATGGATGCTGTTGATACCCTGTGGCGTCAGCTTGGTATCGCGTTCATAAAGCATGACACCCTGTTTATTAAATATCGGTCTTGCAAGCCGCATCCCCGGTTTTAGTTTCTCTGTTGGGATAAATTTCATGTAATAACCCCCCTCCGTACTATTTCTTAACTTATCTTATGATCTTAGATGCGGTATACCGCACAATGTCTTATTGAATACCGACATCATCAGATGATCCAACATCATGTGAAGATCCTCCGTGATCTGCATGCTGTTCACCGGCACATGCAGGGAAATATCTGAAAGTTCTTTTAATGTTCCTCCGTCATACCCTGTCAGTCCGATCACTTTACAGTCCTGCTCTTTGGCATATTCTACGGCATTTAGTACATTCCGGGAATTTCCACTTCCCGAAATAGCGATCACAATATCGTCCGGCTTCATCCTTCCGGTAAGCTGAAAACGAAACACCTCATCAAAGCTGATATCATTGGCAATCGCCATGACTGTCGCCCAATTGTCATTCAGGCACTGAAACCGAAATTTCTTCACCATATGTTCCGAGATGCCTTTATTAAAATCATTCTGAAAATGTGATGCCGTTGCCGAACTGCCGCCATTGCCAAAAATATAGACAATGCCCTCCTTCTGCAGCGTATCATGCAGAAGATTTAACGCGTCATTGATGGCTTCTATATCCATTTTCTCTAGTACTTCTATCTCTAAACGGATGTAATCTTTAATCTCTCCGCGATAATCCATTGCTTTTCGGATTCCCTTCTTAAAAATTCTTATATATATAATTTTATCACAAGTGTATTTTTGATTCCACTTTATTTTTAAAAAATATACTTATTTACCAAACAGATCCGCATGACTGCCGGTAGCCGTTGCCGATAAGATAAGAGTATCATCAACAATTTTATACATCAATTTAATCCTCCAGCATTGCCGCTACTGCTGCCTCGCCGCTGTCAAAAGGGCCATGTAAATTCCGGCGATTACGGCTGTCAGAAACCGCCTGGGCAAGTGAAGACGGAATCGCTTTGTGTTCAATAGAAAAAGGAATTCCATCATGTTCAACGGCAGCATTCAAAAAAATTCGTACCGCTGTTGACGTATCTAACCCAAGACTGGCAAACAAGTTATCTGCTTTCGATTTCAAAGAATCTTCAACACGAATTTGTAATGTAGCCATATTGTACCTCCATTAATTTTATAATATTATTGTATGCTATCTGCAATGAAAATACAATATCTTTCATAATTTTGACATCCATACGACGACACCCACTTTGAATAACTTTCCAATCACATTTTGTTTTTCCAATCACATTTTGTTTTTCGTTTGATTGCGGTCATAGGCTGTAATATGTTATAATCGGATTATGAATGAAAAAGTATTACGTATTCTGGAATTTGAAAAAATCACCGACGCGCTTGCAGGATACGCCGGAAGCGAACCTGCCAAAAACATGTGCGGCAGACTTCGTCCCTCCTCCAATCCGGAATGGGTCGAACATGCGCAGTCCGAAACGGAAGCTGCATTGAAACGGCTTTTTGTAAATGACCGTTTATCTTTTGACGCCAATAAAGACATCCGTGGGATCATCAAGGATCTGAAGGTAGGAAGAACATTGTCTGCCGCGGAACTGCTGGTGATCGCGCGGATTTTGGAGTGCAGCGGCAACATCAGGGAGTATGGCACTAAGGACCGGACTGATACGCCCTCCGACGTTCTGGAAGATTACTTTTTAAGACTGGATCCGATCCCGTCTCTTTCCAAAGAGATCTTCCGCTGCATCATCTCCGAAGATGAGATCAGCAGCAGCGCCAGCAGCGAGCTTGCTTCCATCCGCAAATCCTATGGTGTTATCAGCGGACGGATCCATACCCAGTTAAATTCCATGGTAAACTCCACATACCGCACCTATCTGCAGGATGCTGTGGTTACCATGCGGAATAACCGTTACTGTCTGCCTGTTAAGACAGAGTATAAAAATCAGGTGCCCGGCATGATCCATGACCAGTCGTCCACCGGCTCCACGCTATTTATTGAACCCTCCGCAGTCGTCAATCTGAACAACCAACTGCGCGAATTGGAGATCAGGGAACAGGAAGAGATCGAACGCATCCTTGCTTCCCTCAGCGGTATGTGCGCCGGTTATGCTGATGAGATCGCAGAAGATCAGAAGACACTGACCCTGCTGGATTTTATTTTCGCCAAAGCAGCCTATGCCATGAAAACAAACGCTACACGCCCCATATTTAATGACGACCACATCATCAAACTCCGTCAGGCAAGGCATCCCCTGCTGGACGCTTCCAAAGCAGTCCCCATCGATGTACGCCTGGGAGAGGATTTTGACCTGCTGGTCATCACCGGTCCCAATACCGGCGGTAAGACCGTCACATTAAAGACCGTAGGGCTTTTGACCCTGATGGGGCAGTCGGGGCTTCATATCCCGGCGCTGGACCGGTCGATGCTATCTATCTTTAAGGAAGTGTACGCCGATATCGGAGATGAACAGAGTATCGAGCAGAGTCTCAGTACCTTTTCCTCCCATATGACAAATATCGTTGATATTCTGAAACGGGCCGACGATTCCTGTCTGTGTCTTTTTGATGAACTCGGAGCCGGCACCGATCCCACGGAAGGCGCCGCGCTTGCGATCTCTATCCTGAACCATCTGCATGACAGAGGCGTCCGCTCCATGGCAACGACTCATTACAGCGAACTGAAAATATATGCGCTTTCCACGGATTTTGTAGAAAACGCCAGCTGTGAATTTGATGTGGAATCCCTGCGCCCTACCTACCGGCTGTTGATCGGAATCCCCGGCAAGAGCAATGCGTTTGCTATTTCCAAAAAATTAGGTCTGCCGGATCTTATCATCGAGGACGCGAAACAGCATATCAGCAAGGAAGAAGAAAGTTTTGAAAATGTGATCTCAGACTTAGAGGCACAGCGGATCCGGATCGAAAAGGAACAGGAAGAAATCGCATCCTATAAAAAAGAAATTGAAGACCTAAAATCTGTGATAGAAGCAAAGCAGGAAAAACTGGAAGACCAGCGGGACAGGATCTTACGGGAAGCGCAGGAGGAAGCGCGGGATATCCTGAAAGAGGCAAAGGAGATTGCAGACGAGACGATCCGCGCCTTCCAGAAGCAGGGCGGTCAGATGAAGATCCAGACGATGGAGAAAAAACGACAGAATGTCCGCCAAAAAATAGCAGAAAAGGACGCCTCTCTGGCAGTCAAAGAGCAGACAAAGGCATCGGGACAGCCGCTTGACGAAAAAGAGGCGCTTCCCGGAACTCCTGTTAAAATCAAATCCATGAACCTGACAGGAACCATTGCCGTCCGTCCGGACAGCCGCGGATATGTAAGCATTCAATGCGGAATCATCACCTCTAAGGTGCATATATCCGACCTTTTAAAAGCCGATCCTGAAGAACCGGCCAAACAGGCTTCCTCTAAGGGATCCGGCAAAGCTTCCAGATATCATCCGCAAAGCTATTCCAATCAATCTTCCGGAAATAGCAGGATGGATATTTCCAAGGTCTCCAATATGTCAGCGGAGATCAATGTCATCGGCATGACTGTAGATGAAGCAGTTGCGAGAATTGACAAACATATTGATGATGCCTATCTCTGCCACCTGCCAAGCATCCGCATCATCCATGGCAAAGGCACCGGAGCTTTGCGAAAGGGCATCCATAACTATCTAAACGGCTGCCCTTATATCAGAACGTATCATCTCGCGCAACCGGGCGAGGGAGACGCGGGTGTTACGGTCGTGGAATTTTAAGCGGGCACAAATACCAAAAAATGACAATAAATACGGAGGAACCCGAGTGAGCACAAAACAAAAAATATTAATTGTAGACGACGATGCCAATATCGCAGAGCTGATCAGCCTGTATCTGACCAAAGAATGTTTTGAAACAAAGATTGTCGGAGACGGAGAATCCGCGCTGGCAGCCGTGACTTCTTTTGACCCTAACATCATTTTGTTAGATCTGATGCTGCCGGGCATCGACGGATATCAGGTCTGCCGCGAAGTCCGCGCGAAATCCTCCATCCCCATCATCATGCTTTCCGCCAAAGGGGAAGTATTTGACAAGGTGCTCGGACTGGAACTGGGAGCGGATGACTATATGGAAAAACCTTTTGATTCCAAGGAACTGGTTGCAAGAGTCAAGGCAGTCCTTAGGCGTTATAAATCGTCTGCCGCGCCTGCAGCACAGCCACCTTCCGATTCGCAGGAAGTACAGTATCCGGATCTTACCATTAACCGGACCAATTATACTGTAGTCTATATGAACCACAAGGTTGAAATGCCGCCAAAGGAACTGGAACTCTTATATTTTCTCGCAGCTTCCCCGAACCATGTATTTACCAGAGAGCAGCTCCTGGACCAGATCTGGGGATATGAGTATGCCGGTGATACACGTACGGTTGATGTACATATCAAACGGTTAAGGGAAAAGATCAAGGACCACAATGCCTGGAAGATCACGACGATCTGGGGGATCGGTTATAAATTTGAAACTTTGACATAAAAGGGATCTACGACAGCCACTATGCGGAAAACGTTATATTTTAAGTTAATAATTGCATATCTTATCTTTGCCTTTTTCGGCTTTGTGGTGGTTACCACCTTTATGCAGGAAATGGTGGTAGATCAGTGTTTAAAACGCAAGGCAGGCGAACTTTATCAAACCGCCGCAATCATTGCGGAAAATTATGGCATTGATCTATACCAGAACCAGACCTCACTTGTTACGGCAAAAGAACAAATCGATCTGCTTGCGCAGATGAACAATACAACGATCTGGATCATCAATCCTTCGGGCATTGTTGTTTTGGATTCTTCCACTCCCATTAATATTGATTCACCGGCTGTGATCGAGGGCTTTGACCCAACCGCCACGTCCGGATCTTATTATTCGCTGGGCAATTTCTATGGCTGCTTTGAACAAGAACAGCTTACCGTATCCGTCCCCATCACCTCCGGATATATGGTACACGGTTATATTATTATTCATTATGACACGTCCTTACTTCAAAACGAAAGCAACAATTTTCTAAATATTGATTATCTGATGTTGGGCGTGATCCTGCTCCTTTCCCTGATCATCCTGATCTTTTTTTCGGAGATGGTATATATTCCCCTGCGGAAAATCATTACCGCAACAGAGCAGTATGCAAGCGGCAACCTTCACTATGAGATACAGGTGGAAAGCGAAGATGAGATCGGATATCTTGCCGCCTCCCTGTCCTATATGGCTTCCGAACTGGCCAGAGGAGAAGATAACCAGAAACATATCGTAGCCAATGTGTCCCATGATTTCCGCTCTCCCCTGACCTCTATCAAAGGCTATCTGGAAGCTATGCAGGATGGCACGATCCCCGTGGAAATGTATCCAAAATATATTGATATCGTCATTAATGAATCCGACCGTCTGATCAAGCTGACCAATAGTTTACTGACGCTGAATAATTTAAATACTCAGGGAATGATTTTGGAGAAAACAAATTTCGATATCAATGGCGTGATCCGGCGGACCGTATCTACTTTTGAGGGAAAATGCCGCGAGAAAAATATAGGCATTGAACTGACTCTGACCGGAGAACAATTTTTCGTCTATGCGGATCTGACCAAAGTACAACAGGTAATCTACAATCTGCTGGATAACGCGATCAAATTCAGCCATAGGAAATCTCTCATCAAGATAGAAACAACGGAAAAACACAATAAAATATTTGTTTCCGTCAAGGACAGCGGCATCGGTATCCCCAAGGACAGTATCCATCTTGTCTGGGACCGCTTTTATAAAACTGATATTTCCCGTGGAAAGGATAAAAAGGGAACAGGTCTGGGACTTTCCATTACCCGTGAGATCATCCGCGCCCATGGGGAGAATATCAACGTGATCAGCACGGAAGGCGTCGGAACGGAATTTATCTTTTCCCTGCCGATCTCGGCGGAGATAGAAACGGAAGATAATGAAATTTAAAATGACCTATCAATATTGTGCTTCACGAAACGGAGATTACTTATGAATATTGTACTTCACGAACCGGAGATTCCGGCAAATACAGGAAATATCGGACGAACCTGCGTTGCAACAGGGACGAAGCTGCACCTGATCGAACCCCTTGGATTTAAGATCGGAGAAAAAGAACTGAAACGCGCCGGTCTGGATTACTGGGAACACCTGAATTATGAATGTTACTCTGATTATGAGGATTTTCTTTCCAAAAATCCCCATGCCAAGATCTACATGGCAACCACAAAGGCGCACAAAACTTATGCGGATGTTTCTTTTGGCACGGATGATTTTATCATGTTTGGAAAGGAAAGCGCCGGTATCCCCGAAGAGCTCCTCGTGGAAAACGAAGAAAACTGCATCCGTATCCCGATGCTTGGCGAGATACGTTCGCTAAATCTATCCAACGCGGTCAGTATCGTTCTTTATGAAGCCCTCCGGCAGAATCACTTTGTTGATTTCCAGAAGGAAGGGGAACTGCATAGGCTGCAGTGGAAGGGTGCCAATGAAATACTTTCATAATATAGACAACACCAAACGGTTTCTGTAACAGTTCCAACTGCCTTACTTTCATTTTAATTTTTTATTACTACCAAATATCTGCGCTTCCTTATCCTCTAGTACTGTATATGGTACAATTTCCTCTGGTATATCAATTTCTACCTTTGTCATTGTCATAGCAACCATCTCCCTATTTCTAGAAATATGTCTCTATACTTTATCCTCTTTCAAGTTTAATCCATTACACTTATAATATTCCAATTCATTTTCAATACAGCTAAATACTTCTGTTGTATCTCTGAACTCCAATACTGTTTTTATCAATTTCCTTGTCTGCAAGATTTCTTCAAGTTTAGATTCCTCTGAATACTCCGTCAAAGACTTTTCCAATACTTCCAGAAGGTATTCATACAGCCCCAAAGATATATCTACTGAATATCTCATTTTTGATTTCAAATTCTCAACATCAATGGATTCAGCATATTCATCACTCAATTTTTCTCTCAACTCTATACCGCCAGTAAAATCAAATTTTTTTACTTTTTGATGTATTTTTTTTACTTTTTTTACAGATTCAGCCTGCCTGCTTTTTTCTGTATTCGTTCTTATACTGACGTTATATTTATCTATGAATTTATAAATTGTTCTATATCCCTTATTATCATTTTCACCCGGCATACTCCATATATTGCAGTCTATCATCACCCTGAAAACCGTGCTGATACGGATCATATCTTTGTAATAATATAGCATTTTCTCCAACGGTATATTTTGATTTATTAAGAACGTATTTAAATAATCTTCCGCATTCATCGCCAGAATAAGAATCATCTGCAAATCAGCATAACATTCACTGTAAACGGACTTTGCCAATTCTATATATCGTTCTAAGTCTTCAGTATGTTCATAGTATTTCTGTATTTTCATTGTAAAATCAAAACATTTTGTAGTACTATATTGTTCGACATAATTCTTAACATATGCTTTTTGTTGCTTTTTTTCAACTCCGCACTTTGTCAACAACTCATCTTCAAAATCATCCTTTTCACCGGCTTTTTTCATATAGTACTCCGCAAAAATATCCATATGCTTTCGCATATTTTCTATATCTTCCATCAGTTGAAGTAACTGTTGTCCTACATCTGAAATATATTCCAAGTACTCATATTTGTATAATTGAGAAACGCAATTCGTCTCTTGTCCAGTATTTTCCTTTTCAAAATATGCTAAATTTGCATCAATGTACTGGCGTAACGGCGGATATGCCTCTTTCTCGATTCCACAATTGGATATAAGAAATCTTAATAGTGTTTCTTTTATTTTTTCATAGCGAACATTTCTACATCTCAGCTCATTTCCCACATAGTGCCCTAATTCATGCACCATTTGATACATGACAGATTCTATATCATACAGAGATTTTTCGTTAATTGTAACAGTCAGTATTCTATCACATGGAGGTATTTCGTCTAATGAAATCCTTTCTACAGATATTGTTGACGAAAAACTTGGATAAATTAGAAAGCTATATTGCTCTGAACAATCATTGTCTTTTAAAAGCTGTTTAATCCGATAAATATAAGCATTATAAAATGCCATGATTTTAGGAGGCACAGAATAAAATACCGCATTAAACCCTGTCGTCTGTACAAACTGCTTTTCAGTGTGCATGGTACTGTTAACCAAAGTATTCAATGCCGCAAAATACTTATCATATCCTTTAGCTATTTTCCATTCTTGTAAATCAGGCATTTTTGAATCTTCATCTATTTTCTCGATTTCTGCCTTCATATATGATACAAAATGCAAAAAGGACTCATAAATACAACATATGAATTCTTCTGCAAATCCATTTTTTACAATACTGCATATGCAATCTCTCACTTCATACACAGGCATAATGAATCTATCCTTATCACAAATTTTGGATTTGTCAATAACAGCCTTCAATTTCACTATTTCATCTTGCAGACTTTTCCTAACAATATCATAAACCATATACAAATTTGGGGCTGTATCCGAGGACAAATTAATTTGACAATCATCTTCTATTTTAATATAGGTTTCAAACGTCCAGAATATCTTCTGATTGTCTTTTTTATGTAATGCTGTCATTACTTGCATAAGCCATTTTGTATCTGCCTGGTCATTAGTAATAGAAACATCATGTCGTCCAAATAAATTATAATGTCTCAGCTTACCACCTATTGTTTTACTTACTTCCTCATACCATGTATTGAATTCTTTATGATCTCTTATGCTTAAATTTATCGTTGCATGAAATGGTTTTTCAACCTCTGTGCTTCCTGAAACAGTGTTCTTTGGCTGTTGCTTCCATAATTCATCACGAGCATATGAAGGTTGGAAACATACCATGGAAAAACTGTCAAAAAACACTGTTTTCTCTTCATTATCTATCTCGAATAATTTTTTTATTTTTTCCATAAACTTCTGAATCTGCATATTGCGTGCAACCAAAACTATATCGCAATAGTCAAATGAAATGTAACTTAAATAATTTTTCTCAAATACTTTTTTAATCTTCCCCAATGCTTTTTTAAGATTACCGCTACAATTAATATGTATCATGGATAAAAAGATATAAGGACATTCAGAACTTCCGCCATTCCAGAATCCCCGTACTTCATTCTCAGTAAATGCTGTACCATCAGCTTGACTTTCCTCACATATATCTATGAATAATATTTGTTCTTGGGAACTCAAATCAACTATATTATTCTTTTCTTCCCCTTTCCATTCTTCAAGCTTATTATAGCCTTCAGTAAATGGATGTAATTTCACAGAATGCACATTTATATCTACTTCTTTCACCTGAAGTGCATCAAAATATCCCAAAATCACAGGATCGTTACCTAAATCATAAAAATCAAAGTTCTTCGGTATATTCCATTTATTAAGCTTCATTATTTTTATATCTATTTGCATTTCCATATTTCCTCCGAAGTTGTAATTTTAGTGCTTTAAACTATCCCCTTGTATTCATGAAGTCATTCTTGTTATCCACACATACTTCATGACATAAATATAACAAGGCACTTTCTTAGTTTTAATACTAAAGAAAGAGCCTTGTTAATGATTCCTGATATTCCAAACAAGTGAATTACTCTTCCTGCACATCCATCAAATCATCATAAGGGTCATCATCTTTCTTGTGGTAGGCAGTAACATTGTCATATTCCGACGGTTTATTCCTAGTCATATTCTTCAAATTCATATTAAACTTAAATTTTTGACTTTTCTCCTTATATTCAAGCACTGTTGCCCTGTTCATATATATCCCTCCTGTAGTTTCTAGGTTTTTTTAAACTCCTAAAAACAAATTTATTTTATATCATAATATTTTATATTATATTCGGATTCTTTTAATTTTACAATTATGTATCGAAGGAAACTTGTGGAATTTTTGTAAATTTTTATAAATTTTTTGTAAACTTATTGTACGATTTATGAATTTTGCAAATTTTTTGTTAACATTTTCAAGAATGCTCCTATACTAATATGATATCCACCGGACCATCTTCTGATACAATTAATATCAGCGCTTTTGTGCCGTTTTCGTTTTCGTTTAAATAGTTACGATATTTTATAGCAGAATTGTATCTTGCACCTCTCGCCAGACTACCTTCTTTAATCGCAATACCATCCAAAATCATGCCAATTCCATAAATTTTTCCATCAAGATCCATTATTATGCTTCCATCTATAGCATTAAGATAGTTAATTTCTTCTGTATGTATTTTTGGTCTCGACTCCGGAAGTCCATATTTAAATTTTCCCAGCCTTTCAGCCTGTTTCTTAGCGTTTATATCATCCGTGATAACAAGCATCGTACCATGCCCTTGCTTTGTTGACCGGAGAACATTTGCTATAAGGTCTCTATAATCATCATCGCGTTCACCAAAATATCCGGAAAGCTTCTTACGTAAATACTTCTCATCCAAAGGACAATCAATTTTGTGCTGCCCATTTTTGCAAGTGAGTAGATATATATCATCCAGAAACATATCCCATTGCATATGTTTTTTAATTACCACTCTAACATAAGGAGATTTAGTGTCGCCAGTTCCTGCTAAATTTTTCTTCATTAAATCTTCATTGCAAATCCCTATAGCCTTGAATAATTTACTATCACCTGCTCCTGTTTCTTCCATCACCAGACATAAATCTTCTTGGGCAATCTGCAGTAACTTTCTAATAAGCCTTCTATTAGATGGAATAAAGTTCACTTCTTCCAAATGATGAATCATGATATTTTGATCCAGTCTCTCTGCTAACGAATGCGAAAGAAACGCCATATTTGACATACATTCCGATTTTTCATAGTACTCACCTGAAATACTACTAACAAAATCAATGTTAAAAGGGGCAAACATTCCTTCTAAATACTTGTCGACCTCTGTTACTGCATTTTCTAAAATATTATGCACTATAAAAACATTATTATTTGTTTGTTGTTCACTCTTATCTATGCAGTTCTCTTCAGAATTTTTTATATAATTATTAAACACATTTACCAAACATTTAAAAACAATCTCTAACATTAATCTACCGCGATTACTGTCTAAGCATTCCGAACACAGTATCCAAAATATCTTCTTTGTTCGCCTACTATCATCAGATATATACGATTTATTCCAAATGTATTTATGACCTGTATTTAATTCTTTATTTATAAAATCTTCATTCAGCATGCTATGTTCGGTTGAGATTATTTCCTTGGCCTTCTTTTCTGGCAACTGGGCGCCATCTAAATATACGTATACTGATTCGTTTATATTTTCTATTAAAATGAAATGAAGTTCCGTTTCTTCACAAGAATGCTGGTTAAGGAAAAGTTCTTTCATAGTATCATTAAAAATACTATGAATTATTTCATATTTTGATTGGTAATTTTCTCCTATCGACTTCATCTTAATATACCTCAGATTTACAAATTTCTTATTTATTATATTCAATGACGCATACAAAATCAAGATATTCATTAATTTTGTACTACCTTTCACTACTACTAAAGCGATTACACCTTTCCCGGATTTCTTCAGTCATCGCTCAACTTTATCACAATAATATCGTTCACCTACCTCACTGAATCATGTGCCGGAAAGATCCCCATTGATTCCAAGCTCTCACTTTCAATCACCGAATTATATTCATCAACTGTCGATATCTGATAATCAAGATTAAAATAGTTTTTAAAAATATATCGATAACAAACATTTGACAGCCAGCCACCTTGCCATACAAGTGGGATACCAGAGAACCCATGTTAATATTTCCCCGTTCCGTAGTAATATATCCAGAGGGAGTCAAAGCTGTTCCAGATCACCTTCAATGCCGCATACTTTTCCCACCTTATACAATGATCCGTTTCCTTCCCTAGTTAATACAGAAAAAGGATATCACGGCAAAGGAATTGACAGAGTATCTGAAGGAAGTTATATTAATAAAACAACTAACTTTTAAATGAAAAAGAAAAGGAGTCCCATCTATGTTCGGTTATGCTGAAAAAGAAAAAATACCACCCATTCACAAGCCATCAGACAGAAGACCCGCCCGTCCGGCTCAGGCCTTTAATCCGCGTGATTTAATGTCGATTAGTTATAACCTTAAACGTGTCAGCAGTCCGCCAAAAATCACCCTGTATGGCGAATTTATCACCCTGCCGGAAGATTGGACTAAAGGATTTATGAATAGATTGATGGATATGATTAAAGCTGCGGCAAAAAAATATTCAATTGAAATAACGGATGATCAATTTACTAAGCTACAGACAAACCTCACTGATGCGCTTGCGTCCACCTCCCCGGGGGACACAAACACGCCGGAATTGCTTTCCGTGCTATTTGAACAAATGACTGAAAACACTATTCCGCTTTCAACTGATTTCATCAATGAAATCAAGCAAGGGTGTAAATCTTATGCAGCAGAACAGCACAAAGATTCGGCAACCGATTCTGTGACAACATTTTTATCGCAATGGTCCAACTTTAATCCCAATTCCAGTATGGGAGACATTAACCCGAGAGACTACCTGTACAAAAACATAGACGATATTATGCCGCTGCTTAACATTGATCAGGTATCGACAACAAAAGGAGACGACGCAGAAGAGAATCGGGGCAGGGCAGCTACTCTGATACACGGTCAGTTAAAAAGTCCGCTGACAGCAGATCAGCTACGCATAATATTATTAGATCTCAATGGGATTTACTCACCCCAAAGCAAAAAACCATATAAACAAGGATTCCGCTATCATCATGCCCAGATTGGTCAGGATAAGGATGCAATCGGCACAACACCCGCGATGGAGGTAGAAGAATCCGTAAACCAAGTTATCGATAAAATTATGAATAATCTAGCACCTTGTGAATCGCAGCTTCAAAAGGGTGAATCCCTTTCAGATGAAATGCTCAAAAAAGTCATTGCCACATCCGCCATGGCATATCAGCTGCTTATATCCATACACCCGTTTTCCGACGGAAATGGAAGAACTTGCCGCATGTTTGCAAACTATATCCTGATGCGTTATGGTCTGCTGCCCGCAACTTTCTCAGAGGATAGCGCAAAACAGTCCATGTATGATAAAAACTCATTTGAAGAAAGCGATACGGATGATCCCAACAAGCTTAATACACCCGAAAAGGCCTACGAAGCAATGACAGGTGCATTGGCGGCATCCCTCGACAAATTGCCCCCATCAAGCTCCCAGACACCAAAAACGGAGAATCAATAGGGGTAGAGTACATAAATCTGGTCATTAGCGATCCGGGAAGTCTCCCGATATGGTCTTGCTGCGGACTCAAATAATATATAGAAGCCGTCTGATGCTGCCAATATCTGTTCAGCGCCCTCAGGCAGCGTATATCTCTCCAGCGGTTCCGCATAAACAGAGACCCAATCTTGATATTCGTATTTTAACAGATATGCGTCTGCCATCTGCCAGCCCTGACTAAGAAACATATAGGTCGATCCCGTTGCTTCATCCGTGCTAAAAGTTACGCCTTGAATCCGCTCCGGAATCACCGCCGTTGATATCAGCTGTGGGGTTCCCGCATCGGAAATATTATAACAGTTTAAGCAGCCGGCAGCGCCATCCACATAAGAGCCCACATACAGCCTGTCCCCATCGATACCGAGAAAACTTGCTACTTTAGATCCGGCATGGTTCAAAAGTCCTGCGTCAAAGGAAACAACAGCATCTCCTGTCAGGCTTCCGTCCGATACTGCAGACCAGGGAGCCGCCCATACCGTCCCTGTTTCCCCTGTCATCCAGAGCAGATCACGCGCGGCATCATAAGCAATGCCGCCCATATGTGCCTTCGTCCCCGTATCCACAATACTCAGCAGATGTCCTGTTTGATCCATAATATAAAGAATGCTGTTCTGTCCAGATTTACTGTAAGCCGAGACCACCAGACTGCCATCGCCTGCCAATGTCATACCTTGCCACACCATATCGTCACAGTTCCAAGGCAGCTCCGGCTCATAAAGACCGGGCAGTGTGATCGAACGTGCGTAATTGTCCGTTATAAAAGAATACGCCTGATATCTTAACACCTTCATCATTCCGGCATAATTAGTTACAATCCCATCAGCACCCGCCGTTTTTGCAGCAATAAGTTCTTCCGGCGTGTTCACCGTCCAGATATACGCCGTCGATCCTGATGCGTGAATCGCCTCTATGACCTCATTTGTTGCGATCTGCGTATGCAATCCGTAATATTCCGCCGGATACTGCTCTGGCAGCATGACATCCGCGGAAGAAGTATTGTATAGTACCTTAACATCCGGGTTTAACGCCTTCAGTTCTTCCAGATAATCATAGCAAAAAGACGCAAAGACGCACCGGTCCAGCAACCCAAACTGTTCCACTTCCCAAAGCGTCTCCTCCACAAAACCGTCCACATCCCCGATATCCTTAAGTTCCAAATAAAGCCTGCAATCAGAATCCCTAAGCAGTAGTAACAATTCTTCCAGCGTCGGGATCCGTACACCTTCATACGCGCTGTCAAACCAGCCTCCGGCATCCATCGCGCTCAATTCCGCATAGGTATAATCCGCAACAGTACCTTCTACACCTGTAATACGCAAAAGATCATTATCATGGAACAAAACCAGCCGCCCGTCTTTTGTCATCTGGACATCCGTCTCAATATAATCGACACCGATATCAAGCGCGCCTTCAAAAGCCGGCATCGTATTTTCCGGAAATTCCGAGGAATAACCGCGATGGGCAATCAACGTCAGTCCCTGTTCCTCCCAGTCAGCTTGTTGCGGCATCCCAAGTCCGCCGGCATTTTCTGTGCGCCACACTGCCGGGTCCGTTACGGATCCCGGATCTGTAGTTTCCTGTGACTGCCCCGGAATCACAGACGTATTGATCCGCAATGCGCGGACACGAACTGCTGCTATCAAAGAAACCGCCGCAAGGAAAATAGTAAAAGCCGCGACCCAGATCACAGTCATCCTTTTTCTTTCACGCATT
>DLOP01000086.1:0-1504 GCA_002478505.1 Lachnospiraceae bacterium UBA7481 | reverse complement strand
ACACCATATTAGCAAAAAATCCTGCGTATTTTGCCCGCATAAAAAGGGTCAAAAACGACGGCAGAATCTTCTGGACCGCAATGATCAAAAGCGCGCCGCAGCCAAAACGAACGAACTTAACAGCCGGCTTTCCATCCGTAGAAAAGGAAATCCACCTGCGTTCCACCAACCAGCCCAGCAAAAATCCCATTCCTGCTCCCGCATTGGAAAGACATCCCACTTTTAACATCGGCAGAAAACACAGCACGCATCCGGCTGCACATACGATCAAATCTCTGTTCTTTCCCGCTTCCACCCAATTCAGAATCCGATCCAAAAGGAAAATCAGGATCATACCGATCACAAACGCCCCAGCCACATCCCATAATGTGTGGACACCCAGATAGTTTCTTGAAAACATAATAAGCGCAAGCAGACTCCAAAGAACTATGCTTACGCCCCGATGCTTCCTTGCTGACAGACCTGCGCTTCCATAGACCGCCAACGCCCGCGTCGTATGACCGCTTGGAAAAGAATATCCGGTGGCTGCCGGAAGCGCCGCCTCAACCGGATGGATCCTCTCATCCCGCACCCAGGGACGCTCCACCTTGCATATCGCTTTTAAAAACTGATTCAACGTACACGCAATCGCCACATTCCACGCCATAAGCTGTCCTGTTCTTTTATGGGCACACCAATAAACGGCCGCCATTACCAAAAATGTGACCGTTCCTTCCGCAAGAACCGTGATCTGGCACATAAATCCATCAAAGATACCGCCAAACAGTTCCCGGATTGTCTGTAAAATAAGAAGATATGTGGTGTGCATTGAAAATAACTCCTTTTATTTAGTGTCACTGAATCCTATCTGCTAATCCGTTTCTTTATTTCTTCATATGCTTTAACTAATAATAATGATAGCGGAATAATAAAAGCAAAATATATCCAAACGCTGTTGTACTGTTTTCCAATTGATGAAGAAAGAAATATATTAGACAGGAAAATATGAATAAGATATATCTCTAAAGAAAGTCCGCCTGCCCATGATAAGATCCGGTCTATCCAGCTCAGATGTATCCTCTCCAAAATTATTGGCACCAACAGCACAATTGCCAGTGATCCAAATACATAACTCTCCCTGATAATCAGTGTGTACATTTCGCATGGAATCATACTTCGGTTATAAATCAATACTGCTCTAATAACTGCATATATTACTAATAATCCTATAGGCGTCCATATTGTTAGTGATTTTTTACAATAAACCCATTCCCCTGCCCAACACCCCAACAAAAAAATGGGAAGCCGCGCAAAAGGCCCTTCATATTTACTATAAAATTCCGGAGCGTTCAAACATAGCCATACGTTGAGAACTAATACCAATAGAAAAATCGCGTAGAATTTGAAACGGGATCTTCTTTCCAAGATGAGAAAGTATATTGCAGGATATATCAAATATAAAATAATAGTGAAGGACACATACCATGTTACGCCGCTTCCATATATCCAAAATCCCAAAAAAAAT
>DLOP01000029.1:14017-22989 GCA_002478505.1 Lachnospiraceae bacterium UBA7481 | reverse complement strand
CATCCTTATAATACCACTCCAGCTGTTCCCCACATACGCCGCTTTCTTCCGGTGATTCCTTGGTAGTCCGTATCAGATTCTGCACATAGGCAGGAAACTGCTGTCCGCCCGCCGCCTGATTACCCAACTGCGTCGCCGTCAATTGTTCCTCCCTCTGATATCTTGCATAGGCGTCCATCAAATAATTCACGCCAAAGAAAACCGCCGCCATGGCGATCAACGCTACAATTGTTATTAATGTTATCACTTTATTCTTTTTCATCCTGCGTCCCTTGATCTATTACCTTTTTTTTAACCTCTACATTACTTTCTGCTTTGCCAGCAACTATTTCTTCTTACTGCCTGACCCAGACGATATTCTGCGCGCTCCATTCGTTGCTATGGTCATCAATATAAGAAGCAAGCGCATTGCCGCTATAATAAATGGTCATATCACTGCATCCGTCAAATGCATACGTGCCAATGCTCGTTACGCTGTCCGGTATCGTGATTTCCATCAGACCGCTGCACTTGTAAAATGCCTCATCACCAATACTCGTTACGCTGTCCGGTATCGTAATTTCCATCAGACCGCTGCACTCGCAAAATGCCTTATCACCAATACTCGTTACGCTGTCCGGTATCGTGATTTCCGTCAAACCACTACAGTTGATAAATGCATGAATCCCAATACTCGTTACACCATCCGGCAGCGTGATTTCCATCAAACCACTACAGCCGCTAAACGCATAATCACCAATGCTCGTTACACTGTCTGGTATCGTAATTTTCGTCAATCTACCGCACTGGAAAAATACATAATCACCTATTCTTGTTATGCTGTCTGGTATCGTAATTTCCGTCAGACTGCTGCACGCACGAAATGCGCCAATACCAATTCTCGATACGCTGTCCGGTATCGTGATTTCCGTCAGACCGCTACAGCCGTAAAATGCATTCTCTCCAATATTTATTAAGGAATCTGGCAACTTCATCTCCGCCAAACTACTGCAACCATTAAATGCTTTGTTTCCAATACTCGTTACACCATCTGGTATTGTAATATCACGTAGACCACTGCAACCGGAAAATGCAGAATCGCCTATACTGGTTATGGAATCCGGCAGCTTGATCTCCATTAATCCGGTACATCCTTTAAACGCGCCGTCAATGCTCGTTACACTATCCGGTAGCGTAATCTCTCTCAAACTACTGCAGCCAGAAAATGCATTCTCGCCAATGCTCGTTAATCCATCCGGCAGCGTGATCGTTCTCAAGCTGCTGCAACTTTCAAATACGCTCTTACCAATACTTGTTACACCATCCGGCAGTTCAATCTGCTGTAAACTGCTGCAACCATAAAATGCACTCTCACCAATGTTGGTCAAGGACGATGGCAGGACGATCTCCGTCATGCCTCTACATCCTTTAAACGCGCCGCTAATACCGGTTACCCCTTCATCAAGAATAACCAATCCTATCAGATTCCGCAGATCACTCCATGGCGCGCTGCCTGCGGAATGGTATTCATCCATTTCTCCTGTTCCGGTGATGACAAGGACTTCATCTTTATAATACCATTCAAGATCTTCACCGCATACGCCGCTTTCTTCCGGCGAATCCATGGTCGCCATGATCAATCCATATGCCGGACTGACCGCCTGCTGTCCACCTGCTACCTGCTGTCCGGCTGCCGTCTGATTGCCTGACTGCGTCGCCCTCTGATATTTTGCATAGGCATCCAACAGATAATTCACGCCGAAGAAAACCCCTGCTACGGCGATCACCGCTATGATTGTTATTAATGATATAACTTTATTCTTTTTCATTCTATGTTCCTTTACTATTTCTTCCAAAATATAATATAAAATATCTCTTCTTTGAAAATACGCTAAAAACAAGCGGAAATCCACCTTATAATTGTACTTGAATTTCCATTGCTTGTCACTCTCTTCTTGAAAATTTAGCCATTATTTAGAACCTTTTTATAATCCCTCAAATATTTCTTCTTTGCAACGCAAATCCGACGTGGGAAACACCTTAATCAATGTTTTCCAATATTCAAAAACAGCGGTTCAAAACAAAGAACATCTCTAAGCAGACAATAAAGGGGCAACGGAATATTGCCCCGTCTGCGTGAGATGTTCTCTTGTTTTGAGCCGCGTCAAATATACGTCTCATATCACATATATCACAAATATATATTTCACACCAATTCGAGTTTACTTACGGACACCTCATATGCCACTCTCCGCTCTGATTCTTCCTCCGTGATCTTTTTCATATATTCTCTACTCTGGATCCTTCCCCAGACAGCACATCTGCTGCCTACTTCAAATGTCGAAGCATACCTTGCATTCCTGCCCCAGCAGATACAGGGGATATAATCAGATTTGCCATAGGGGCGGTTCACTGCCAGCAGAAGATCAGCGATCTCCCTTCCCAGCGGAGTCTTACGATATACCGGCTCCTTGCAGATATATCCGTCCAAAAAGATCTGGTTGGTTCTGCCGCCCTCCTCAAGCTCATCAATAAATTCGATCTCTCTTACAAATACAGATAATACCAATTTATTCTTTCTTTCCTCATGGCGGTTATAGGATCTAAACTGTCCAAATACCGCCACCTTACTGCCGACATAATTCTGCGTCGTATCCAAAAGGCGCTCCGATATCATCAGCGGTATAATATCCACGGAGTCGCTCAAACGATAGACCTGAATATCTACCATATAGAATCCTTCTCCGTAAATCTCATGGCTGTAAGCAAAATCACTTACGATCTCCCCCATCAGGGTTACCTGGTTGTTCTCAATCACTTTTTCTGTCATAAAATCTTCTCCCTTCTTCTTATGGATAGTCCGAGTTCAATAGGTTCTTCTCCTGTCCTTCCATGTATATTCGTTGTTAAATATATGATATAACAAAAATAAGCACGATTTAAAGCATCATCCTCCGCAAAGTTCCCGCTTTCCATCTCTTTTCCAATCATCCCAGACAATTCACGACAAATATCTTTATCCTATTCTGTCGAAAAATACAAAAAAATGCAATACTTGCAACCAATCTTTTCAAGTGCTATACTATATGAGTTTGGTCAGCAATATTTGAAATCATTATATATAGTATAAGATATAAGACACTAAATACAAAATATAATGTATAATCTATAGAAAGGTCCGGTACCAACCATGCTGAATAAAAGAGAAGATATCCGAAATATTGCCATCATCGCCCATGTAGATCACGGCAAAACGACTCTGGTGGACGAGCTGCTTAAGCAAAGCGGCGTATTCCGTGAGAATCAGGAGGTCGCGGAACGTGTCATGGATTCCAACGATATTGAGCGGGAACGCGGCATTACGATTCTTTCCAAAAATACGGCAGTCACTTATAAAAATACAAAGATCAATATTATCGACACACCGGGCCATGCTGATTTCGGCGGCGAAGTAGAACGTGTACTGAAAATGGTCAATGGCGTTATTCTTGTTGTAGACGCCTTTGAAGGTTCCATGCCACAGACTAAATTTGTGCTGCGCAAAGCTCTGGAATTGAAGCTGCCTGTCATTGTATGCATCAATAAGATCGACCGTCCTGAGGCGCGTCCTGACGAAGTCATCGATGAGGTATTGGAATTATTTATCGAGCTGGACGCAAGCGACGAACAGCTTGACTGTCCTTTCATCTTTGCTTCCGCAAGGGAGGGAACCGCTTCCCTTGATCCCAAAACCCCCGGCAAGGATATGGTGCCTTTATTTGAAACAATCCTTGACTATATCCCTGCCCCGACGGGAGATCCCGACGCAGGCACACAGATTCTGATCGGCACCATTGATTATAACGAATATGTAGGACGCATCGGCATCGGCAAAGTGGATAACGGAAGCATCTGTGTCAATCAGGAAGTCGTCATTGTCAACGCCCATGACCCCGAAAAATCTAAAAAGGTAAAGGTCAGCAGGCTCTATGAGTTTGACGGGCTGGAAAAAACCGCTGTTGAAAAATCAGAGATCGGCTCCATCGTTGCCATCTCAGGCATTGCGGACATTCATATCGGAGATACGCTCTGCGCACCGGAGCATCCGGTTCCAATCCCCTTCCAGAAGATCTCCGAGCCGACCATTGCAATGAACTTTATCGTCAATGATTCTCCCTTTGCGGGACAGGAAGGGAAATATGTTACCAGCCGCCATCTGCGCGACCGCCTATTCCGTGAGTTAAATACAGACGTCAGCCTCCGCGTGGAAGAAACAGATACGACGGAAGCCTTTAAGGTGTCCGGCCGCGGCGAGCTCCACCTTTCTGTTTTAATTGAAAATATGCGCCGTGAGGGTTATGAATTTGCCGTCAGTAAAGCGGAAGTCCTGTATCGCTATGATGAGGGCGGTCATAAACTGGAACCGATGGAACTTGCATACGTAGACGTACCCGAAGAATTTTCCGGCAGCGTGATCGATAAGCTGAGCCAGCGCAAGGGCGAGCTGCAAAATATGGGCACTGCCAACGGCGGATATACACGTCTGGAATTTATCATTCCCTCCAGAGGACTGATCGGCTACCGCGGGGAATTTATGACTGATACGAAAGGAAACGGCATTTTAAATACGGTATTTAACGGATATGCACCATTTAAGGGCGAGATCAGCTACCGCAAGCAGGGTTCCCTGATCGCCTTTGAGTCCGGCGAATCTGTCACCTATGGTTTATTTAACGCGCAGGAACGGGGCAGCCTTTTTATCGGTCCCGGTGAGCGTGTCTATGCAGGCATGGTGATCGGCGAGAATCCCAAACAGGAAGATATCGAGCTGAATGTCTGTAAGAAAAAACAGCTGACGAATACCCGCGCTTCCGGTTCCGATGATGCCTTGAAGCTGACGCCGCCTAAGATCATGAGTCTGGAACAGTGTCTTGAATTTATCGGAACAGACGAACTTTTGGAGGTAACGCCAAAGCATCTGCGCATACGCAAGAAAATCTTAGATCCTACACAACGCAAGCGCGCAGCGATCAGCGCAGCCGCCAAAAACCAATAAGCTTATGAAATCTGATGACTGCCGCAAAACTAAATCTTGTAAAGCGGCAGCCATATATTATCATTCACTAACTTACATCAGATCTCATAGATCCAACCTTCCGGCGCCTTGATCCTGCCCATCTGAATACCGGTCAAAGTATCATACAGCTTCTGGATGACAGGTCCCATCTGAGTCATACCGCTGGGGAAACAGATCTCTTTGTCATGATCAACGATCTTTCCTACCGGAGAGATCACTGCAGCTGTTCCACACAAACCGCACTCTGCAAAGTCTTTTACTTCCTCAAAAGTAACTTCCCTCTCCTCTGCTTCCAGCCCAAGATATTCCTTAGCTACGATCATCAGTGACCGTCTTGTAATGGACGGCAGGATACTCGGTGATTTCGGAGTCACCACCTTATTGTCCTTAGTCACGAACAGGAAATTGGCTCCGCCTGTTTCCTCTACCTTGGTACGTGTCGCCGCATCCAGATACATATTTTCATCAAATCCATTCTTATGTGCCGTTACGATAGCATGAAGGCTCATGGCATAATTAAGTCCGGCCTTGATATGTCCCGTTCCATGAGGCGCGGCGCGGTCAAAATCGCTGACACATAAGGTAAGCGGCTTTGCTCCGCCCTTAAAATAAGGACCCACAGGAGTAACAAAAATCCTAAACTGATATTCATCCGCTGGTTTTACGCCGATGACCGGATTGCTGCCGAACATATACGGTCTGATATATAAAGAAGCTCCTGATCCGTAAGGCGGCACATAGGCTTCATTAGCCTTTACAACCTTTTTAACCGCATCTAAGAATCTCTCCACCGGAAACGGCGGCATTTCCAGACGTTCCGCTGTATCATGCATCCTCTGTGCATTTAAATCCGGGCGGAAAGTCACTGTCCTGCCATCTTCCGTCGTATATGCCTTCAGACCTTCAAAACATGTCTGCGCATACTGCAGCACACCGGCACACTCATTCATCGTGATCTCTGCATTTTGAGTCAGGCAGCCGTCATCCCATGCTCCGTTCTTATAATTAGAAACATATCTCTGATCTGCCTGTACATAACCAAATCCCAGATTCTCCCAGTCAATATTTTTCTTTTCCATCTTGACATCTCCCTTCGGTTCCGCTTTCTCTATTTGTTGTCCAATATTGTTTTTTATCTTACATCCCATAGTTACGCCTGTCAAGAATCTATAGCATTTTTTTTAATAGTATGCTATAATACATGGGATTACAATAACCAGTGCAGCCCCGAACATTTTCCGATTTCATCCTAAGTGCCATAAAGGTAGAAAGGTTCGTTATGATCAAAGATTACATTGAATCATTTGTAAATTTTTTGAAAACAGATGTAAAAGATAAGAAGGAAACCAAAGAGCTGGCCGTCCTGATCCGTATTACCTGCTGTGTCTTCGCTGTGTATTATCTGATCACCGGCATCACAATCGCTTTTTTGCAACATTATTATCTCAGCCTTTTTCTGATCTTTGCCATCGGCGTTTTAGCAGGCGCTTTCATCTGCACATATGAAAATCACACCTTTCTGGGGCTCGTCATCTTAAATGTCGTCCTACTGGTATTTTCCACGATACTTGCTTTGTACGTAGGTTTTGATATGGATTACCATATCCCTATCTTCCTGAATATCCTGCTGGTATATTTTAATAAATCCGATATGATGATCTTAAAACGTATTTATACATTTTTTATCTGTGCTTATATGATGTGCATCACACAATTCTGCGAAGCATGGAATCACGCGCGCGTACCGGACGGCTTCTCCCGCATCTTTATCCAGTCATTGAATATGCTGGTATTCTCTATATGTATCGGAACAGTTGCCTACTGCTTCTGTAATAAGTTCAATGAAGCGGAAGATAAGCTTAGAAGGATCAATGATAATCTGGAGCGTATGGCCAATCTTGATACTTTGACCGGATTATCCAACCGCCGCCATATGAACGAGCAGATGAAAGGGCTTGTTCATGAATTTAACCGCACCGGAAAAGTCTTTACGATCGCCATCGGCGATGTGGATTTCTTTAAGAAAGTCAATGATACTTACGGACACGATACCGGAGACTATGTACTTTCCACCCTTGCCAATCAATTTATCATGTTTATGCGCGGCAAAGGTCTGGTAGCCCGCTGGGGCGGGGAAGAATTTCTCTTTGTTTTTGAAAATATGAATATCGAAAAAGCATTTAAAAATATGGATGAACTCCGTAGAAGCATTGAAGCGATGCCAATGAAATTTAAAGAATATGATTTTCATGTCACCATGACCTACGGTATGGAAGAATTTAACGACCGGCTGGGGGTAGAAGCAACCATCAACCGTGCAGATGAAAAGCTTTATAAAGGAAAAACCGGAGGAAGGAATCAGGTCGTTATATAACCGCGTATAACACGCGGTTATAACACAAAACATTCGTTATGTGATATGTTATATTATATATAAATCAATAAATTTTTTCATGATTTCCTTTGCCCAATTTAAATAAGCCGGAACTGTTGTATCTAACAACTCTTTTATCGATTCAATATCCTGCACGGTAAGTTCACCGATTTTACTAAATACGCTTCCTGTGGCTTTTGTGCCTCCTATGGCAATCATTGCACGCGCGTGGTCTCCCATGGCAAAATATCTGCCGATACACAATGCTCCGACAGTAAAATCACCGACTGCGATTGCTCCATAGGAAAGGATTCCCAGACTGATTGCTCCCATAGAAAATATACCTACAGAAAAAGTACCCGCGGATAAAATTCCCATAGAAATGATTCCTATAGAAATTAATCCAAGAGACAGCATTCCATAAGAGAACAGCCCTAAACTCAATAGCCCAAGCGATACGATTCCTTTCGCTTTTAGTCCAATTGCAATTACACCTCTGGCGTTCAGTCCCAGCGCAACAAATCCCCTTGCATTCACTGCAATATGCCATAAAGGCATTCCCCAGACTGTCTTTTCGCTTTTTCTTTCACGGAATGGCTTTTTTGAAGAATTCTCAGCTTCCTTTCTTCCTCCATTATCATCTGTTTCAACCGCATCCTTTAACAGATAATCTAAGGAACAGTCAAACAATTCACTCATCCGTATCAGTTTATCAGTTTCCGGAAAAGTAATATTACTTTCCCACTTACTGACTGCCTGCCGGGAGACGCCAAGAAGGGTCGCAAGCTGCTCCTGTGTATAATTAATTTCTTTCCGCAATTTTGAAATTTTATCGCCTAATGTCATAACGTATCCTCCATTCTGAACAATCCGTTCATGATCATGGTATCTTCTTTCTCCCCAAATGACCACCATCATAGAAGTTCTAAATGTAAGCTACAGGTTGCGAATTAGATTTCAAGATTATTTTTAATGAAAAAACGCATTTAGTTCACTGGTTTTCTCTCATATTTTACAAACTGATATTCCAGATCAAAATAAGTCTCTTCCTCACTGCTGGATGTGATTCTCCATTCGGGAGACTCGTCCAGATTGGGGAAAAATGTATCCGCTTCATAGGCATGGGCAATTTTCGTTACATGCGCCGTATCACAGTACGGCAGCATCTGACGGTAAATGCTCTCACCGCCAATAATATATACATCTTTAGAGTCATAAGCTTCTAAATACCGAAGCAATTCTTCTGTGGAATGTAACACAACCGCACCCTTCACCTGATAATTCGGATCCGTTGACAAAATAATATTAGTACGGTTCTTCAGGGGCTGCCCCTGTGGAAATGTTTCCAGAGTTTTTCTTCCAAGCACAACTACCTTGCCCGTGGTTTCCTCACGAAACATCTTGTGATCCTTCGGAATACTTACAAGAAGGCTGTTCTTATTGCCAATGGCCCAATTTTCATCTACTGCAACGATCAAATTCATCTTTCTGCTGTCTCCTCGTTCATAATATTTGTTAGCATACGGTTTACATAACTCTTTATTCGCTTATGCATACTCCAAA
>DLOP01000029.1:0-14007 GCA_002478505.1 Lachnospiraceae bacterium UBA7481 | reverse complement strand
TTTGGAGTATGCATAAGCGAATTGCAGGTTATGTAAACCTCATAGTTCTTTTTTCCCTTTTATATTGCGATGGGAATATTTTCCACCTGAGGACCGGTCACATAATTTTCCACCTTTACGTCATCCCTGGTAAACTGATAAAAATCCTTAATGTCGGGATTCAGCCAGAACTTTGGCGCGTCATAGGTGGGCCGTGTGATCAGCTCCTTAACGATTTCCACATGACGGTCATATATATGTGCATCTGCAATCACATGCACCAGCTCCCCCGCCTGCATACCGCATACCTGCGCCAACATATGGAGAAGTACGGCATACTGCACAACATTCCAATTATTGGCCGCCAGCACATCCTGGGAACGCTGGTTCAACACCGCATTGAGCGTCAGCTTCTCTTCTCCCTTCTGCTGCGTCACATTGAAGGTCATGCTGTAGGCACACGGATAAAGCGCCATCTCATGGAGATCCTGATGCACATAGATATTTGTGATAATTCTACGGCTGAAGGGATTGTTTTTCAAGTCATAGATCACACGATCCACCTGATCCATCATCCCTTCCTTATACTGATGTTTTACCCCAAGCTGATATCCGTAAGCCTTGCCGATGGAGCCGTTCTCATCTGCCCATTCATCCCAGATATGGCTATGCAGGTCATGGATATTATTGGACTTCTTCTGCCAGATCCAGAGCATCTCATCCGTTGCGCTTTTCAAGGCAGTCTTACGAAGGGTGATCAGGGGAAACTCTTTTCTCAGGTCATACCGGTTTACGATCCCGAAACGCTTGATCGTATAGGCTAACGTCCCGTCCTCCCAATGCGGACGTACCTTTTCCCCTTCCGTACTGGTGCCGTTTTCTAAAATATCCTTACACATATCAATAAATATCTGATCTGCCAAACTCATTTCCTGATTCCTCTCCTTCTCACGATCCGGTTATCCAAAACAGCGGTGAATCTTATCCGATCCCCAATACCCTCGTTGCAATCTGAAAATAGATCATCAGTGACAGCGCGTCCACAATCGTTGTAATAAACGGGCTTGCCATAACCGCGGGGTCAAAGCCTATCTTTTTCGCAAGCATCGGAAGACTGCAGCCCACCAGTTTAGCGATCAGCACTGCAAGAAACAGCGTCATGCACACCGTTAGCGCCACTGCCATCGTCACCTTGTCAAAGAACAGAAGCTTTAGGAAGTTCGCCGCCGCCAGAGATAATCCGCACAAAAATGCCACCCGCATCTCCTTCCAAAGCACGCGGAACATATCCCTAAACACGATCTCATTTAAAGATAATCCACGGATAATCGTAACGCTTGACTGTCCGCCCGCATTACCGCCGGTATCCATCAGCATCGGAATATATGCCACCAGTATCGCGCAGCTACTCAGCGCATCTTCAAAACCGGCGATGATGCTTCCCGTAAATGTTGCAGAGATCATAAGAAGCAGCAGCCACGGCATCCTTTTCTTCCAGATCTCAAAAACTCCGGTTTTAATATATGCCTTATCTGACGGCACGATAGCCGCCATCTTTTCGATATCCTCCGTCGCCTCTTCCTGCATGATATCCACAACGTCATCGACGGTAATGATGCCTACCAGACGGTCTTCATTATCCACAACAGGCATCGAAGTAAAGTCATATTTCTGGAACTGGTGCGCAACTTCCTCCTGATCCATCAGGGTATGGATGGATACCACGTTTTCATGCATGATATCCCCGATGATCTCATCCGGTTCACTGAGAAGCAGATAGCGCAATGCCACAGTCCCTTTCAGTGTCCGCTGATTATCCAACACATAACAGATATTGATCGTCTCGGAATCAATACCGATCTTCTTGATACGCTCAATCGCCTGTTGAACCGTGATATCTTCCTTCAGATCAACATACTCCACCGTCATGACGCTTCCTGCGGAATCCTCAGGATACCGGAGCAGATGATTGATATCCCTTCTTGTTTCCGGGCTGGCGTTGGCAAGCAGTTTTTTCACGATATTGGCGGGCATCTCCTCCAACAGGTCCGCCGCATCATCCGACATCAGGTTATCAATAATATTAGCCGCTTCCTTATCGGACAGTTTTGTAATGATGGACTGCTGGTTCTCCATCTCCAGATAAGAAAACACATCCGCAGCCATTGATTTGGGCAGTATCCTAAATATTTTTAACAGCTGCTCCTCCTCAAGGCTTTCCATAAAAGAAGCAATATCCGCGTCATTCATTTCTGCAAGTTCCTGCCGAAGACGGGTATATTGCTTCGTTTCAATCAATTCTTTTAATTCTTCCATAATTATACCCATGCCTTTCTCTTGGCCTTCAAGTATAATACGGCATTGATAGCTAAAATAAAAGCATGTTATTCCAATGCATACAAGCTCACAGATCCGTCCACTCCAAAGCCAAGCGTTTTATTTTCCGTTCGTGATAAGGAACATCATCATTACTATGAATCATAAAACCACCCCGCTTTCCTTGTAAAATATTTTGCATAATTTCACTGCAAACCCTTTGAGCTTAGTGTTCATTATAATGCATCATCATCACCCTTGTCAAGAAAAGTACACTTGCCAAGCTCCTCTATTTCCAGCCTTCCCGCACTGGTGTCCTGCAACTTCTTAATCCTGCTTTCATAACATTTTTCCGGGATCGTTAACACCACGGTCACATTCTCCTGATAGACCACTTCCTCCATCTCCTGACCTTCGGTTCTGCAAAAATGCTCCACCTTCCCATAATCATTATAGGACATGGTCAGCTTCACCTTTCTGCCCTCCTGCAGCACTCCGGTCTCGCAGTTCTTTAACCCCTCTTTGACTGCCTGTGAATATGCCCTCACCAGTCCGCCGGTACCCAGCAGCGTACCGCCGAAATACCGCGTCACAACCACAACAACATCCCGAAGTCCCTCTCCGGTCAGGACCTCCAACATTGGTCTTCCCGCCGTCCCTGACGGCTCCCCATCATCACTGCATCGGGTAATCTCAGCGTTTTTTCCGATCACCATTGCCGTACAGTTATGCTTCGCATCCCAATATTTCTTTTTTACCGCTTCAATAAAGGCGGCAGCTTCCTCCTCTGACGCTACGGGCTGCAGAGAGGCAATAAACCGCGACTTTTTTTCAATGATCTCACCCTGTCCGCCTTTTAATAATATCTTATATGTCTGCATAAATCCATCATATCATGTCCATATTCTAAAAGAAAGATTTATTCCAAAGAAATATAACAATTATAAATTTTATAATAGAAAATATTTATGGATACACACGGATTTATTTGATTTTAGGGACATAACACCAAAATTAAACATAATTTTTTTTAAAATGTAATTATTCTGATAGAAAGCTATTTATTTTGTTTCTAATATTTAGTATAATGGAATAATATATTATGCATTATTGTGCAACGATTTCATTGCGTATTAGGAAAGGGAACCAAGAAAAGGCCTATGAATTACAGCAAAAAAGGCGTCCGCGAAAAGCAGCGCGCCCTTAACTCCAAAGGAACAAAGATCAAGAAAATGCTGGGCATCACTATCATCAAAGCATTGTTGATCGCCATCATCTCATTTGGCATGGTCGCAATGTGCATGGGCATCGGCATCTTTAACGGCATTATTGCAACGGCGCCGGATATTTCAACCATCGACGTTACTCCTTCCGGCTTTGCCACGATCCTCTATGACTGCGAAGGACACGAAATGACAAAACTGGTTGCGGAAGATTCCAACCGTACTTATGTCAGCATGGATATGATTCCTGACAATCTGGCGAATGCTTTTGTCGCAATTGAGGATGCGCGTTTTTATACCCACAACGGTATTGATATCCAAGCAATCCTGCGAGCTGCTGCCTCTGTAGTACGCACCCGTGAGCTTTCTCAGGGCGGTAGTACCATTACCCAGCAGCTGATCAAGAACAATGTATTTGAGGACTTTATTAATGAGACCAAGATGGAAAGCATCCGCCGTAAGATCCAGGAACAGTATCTGGCTCTTGAATTGGAAAAGGTAATGAGCAAGGAAGAAATTCTGGAACTTTATATGAATACCATCAACCTCGGCCATGGTACATTGGGTGTTCAGGCGGCTTCTCTGCGCTACTTCAATAAACCGGTATATGAACTGAACCTTTCGGAATGCGCTGTCATTGCCGGCATTACGCAGAATCCTTCCAGATATGATCCAATCATTCATCCGGATAATAATGCCGAAAAGCGCGCTATCGTACTGGACTATATGAAAACTCAGGGGTATATTTCACAGGCGGAATATGATGAAGCCATGGCGGACGATGTTTACGAACGGATACAGGCAACCAATCAGAACGTCGTTGCTTCTTCCGTTTATACCTACTTTGTCGATGAAGTCATTGAAACCGCCAACGAGGATTTGACAGAATTGTTTGTGGGTAACGGCTATACGGAATCTCAGGCTTCTACTCTGGCATATAACCTGCTTTTCAGTGGGGGGCTTAGCATCTATACAACACAGGATCCCCAGATTCAGGCAATCTGCGATGAAGTCTATATGGATGAATCCAATTATCCTGAAAACACCAAATGGTATCTGGATTACCGCGTTTCCATCCAAAAGCCAAATGGAGATGTGGAAAATTACAGCAAGGAAATGTATGCCTCTTATTATAAAGAGATCGATCCCAAGTTTAATCTGCTTTATTCCTCCCAGGATGAAGCATATGAAGCGATCAAAGTCTATACGGATGCAATCATGAGTCCCGGTGATGAGATCATTGCTGAGTCCATCACTTTGACGCCGCAGCCTCAGGTATCCCTGACCGTAGAAGAACAGTCAACCGGTCATGTGGTTGCTATGATCGGTGGCAGAGGCATCAAGGAAACCAGCCGTTCCCTGAACAGAGCGTCCAACACCGTACGTCAGCCTGGCTCTACCTTTAAGGTCGTAGCCGCTTATGCACCGGCATTTGACAGTGCCGGCATCACGCTTGCCAGCGTATATATTGATGCGCCTTACCATTATGATAATGGCACTCCCCTGAATAATTATGATTTTAAGTACCGCGGCATCTGCTCCACACGATACGGTATCGAACAGTCAATGAACATTGTTACCGTCAAAGTTTTGACGCAGATCACGCCGCAGCTTGGCTATGATTACCTGCAAAGTTTTGGATTTACAACTTTAGTTGATCGACGTGTTACATCAGACGGACAGATTCTGACCGATATCAGGCAGCCGCTTGCTCTGGGCGGAATTACAGACGGCGTTACCAATATGGAATTAAACGGCGCCTATGCCACGATCGCTAACGGCGGTTTATATATGGAACCGATCCTCTATACCAAGATCGTGGATCATGATGGCAATGTCCTGATCGATAATACCGTCAATCAAGATCAGCACCGTGTAATCAAAGAAACCACAGCCTTTCTTTTGACCAGCGCCATGGTGGATGTTGTCACCAAAGGTACCGGCGGAGCCGTCAACTTTGGCAATATGGCGATCGCCGGCAAGACAGGCACCACCTCCTCCTATGTCGACGTATGGTTTGCAGGATTTACTCCTTACTATACCGCTACTACATGGACCGGATATGATAATAATGTTGTCCTTACCGGTTCTGAAAGAAATCTGTCCAAAACTTTGTGGCGGGCTGTTATGAGCCGTATCCATGAAGACCTCCCGTATGAATCGTTTGACATGCCGGGCGGCATCGTGACTGCAACCATATGCACCCGCTCCGGAAAACTGCCAATTGCCGGACTATGCGATAATCACTTAAGGACAGAATACTTTGCCGAAGGAACTGTTCCTACGGCAACCTGCGATGTCCATTACTCCGGTATGGTATGTCTGCAGAGCGGTATGTGTGCGTGTACGGGCTGTCCATTTAAAGTCCCCGGCGTACTGGAACTGATGCCGATCGAAAGCACTGCCATCCAGTCCGGCTATCCTTCTTCCGGCGTAGACGCCCAAGGCAATCCCATCACATCTACCCGGACCAGCAATATGTGTCCGCATAACGATGCATTCTTTGCAACGCCGGATCATATGGCAGTACTTCAGCAACAGCTCCTGGAACTGCAATCACTTGGATATAATGACTTCACACTGGACGGCGTTCAGTAACAGATATATCCTTTAATAGATATAACAAAAAACGACGGTATAAAACCATACCGTCATTTTTATTCAGGCGTTTCGTTTCCTTGCGGATCCGCTCCTGCGGAAGGCGGATTTGTGCCATTCTTATATTCTGCAAGGTCTGCTTCGCTTGGAATATTGTATAAAATATTTCCATTATCTGTTGTGCGCAACTTATAATCCACATATTCACTATTGATATATGCTTCCTGTTCAGAATACAGCAGCTTTGTCCATCCATTTGGCAGAATCTCTAAAACCTCATATTCATTATTGGAATATGCCGATCCCAGACGATTATATTCCGTACCCGGCCCGCTTCTGACATTCACGCTTGAGCTTGCGTTAGGAACAGCCACCAATACGGTAACCGCCTCAGACTGCTTCTCACCTGCCTGATCATCTGATACAGAATTCTGCGATCCGGAAACTTCCTGCACAATATAACTGTCGGAGTCTACAGTTTCTTCCGGCGGCAATTCTCTCATCTGTATTCGAACGATCACAACCACGATCGCAATGGTCAGACAGATCATCAAAGCTGTCAGCAGCGCACTGATTGTCTGTTTTTTCATAATCGCTATGTATACTCCTTATTCCATCTTATTGCCACAGCTGCTGCAGAATGATGCGCCAACCTTGAGCGCAGCACCACATTTAGGACATTTTGCACTCGTTACTACTTCCGCCTGAACATTGCAGGCTGCATTATTATCAACTTCCTTGCCGCAGGTCGGACAGAATTTTGTATCCGACGCAACCTCCGCGCCACAATTCTGGCACATCTTCGTTCCTTTAGCCCGGCGGATAGAAGCTTCCAAGTGGTCAATTGCCTCTTCCGCTTCCTTGATATGGGCAAATTGTTCTGCAAATTCCGGCAGCGGATTCTCCTTATTCTTCTCATAAAACGCCTTACCGATCTCCCGATAATAAGCTTTTAAAGATTCCTCGCAGCTCTTCAACTGTGAATTCAGATTGCTTACTTCCATCATGGATTTTGTCTTGTTGGAAACATCATTGCCAAAATTAGAAATCGTAGCCCCTACCTTGTCAAAAAAAGCCATTTACCCTATTCCTCCTCATTTAAACAGATTTCGTCAATAATTATATATATTATACTCTATTAAATTGATTTTTTCAACTATCTGGAAACACGAGTCATTTCGCTTGAAACAAATTATATTTTATGATACAGTAAAATGCTCGAAATGCATCTTTTAAACCGATTTTCTTTCCCTGGCTGTAATCTCTGGGATAATAGGATATGGGAACTTCATAAATTTTACAGTGCTGTTTCGCAAGCTTTGCCGTAACCTCCGGCTCAAATCCAAACCGGTTTTCTTCCAGTTTTATATTCTGAATGATCTCCCTCTTAAACATTTTATAACATGTTTCCATGTCCGTTAACGCCAGATCGGAAAAAATATTAGACATGATCGTCAGCATTTTGTTACCCAGACTATGCCAGAAATGCTTGATCATATAATATCCGCCTCTCATATATCTGGAACCATAGACGACGTCCGCATCCATTCTCCCCGTTACAAAAGGCAGCATCAATTTCTGATAATCCTTGGGATCATACTCCAGATCGGCATCCTGCACAACGACCAGATCTCCTGTTGCCGCCCGAAATCCGGATCGGAGCGCCCTTCCTTTCCCGCAGTTTCTCTTATGGAAAAGCACCTTGTCAATTTTAGGCATCAATTTTTCCTTGATCAATTCCCTTGTGCCATCTGTCGAACAATCATCGATCACAATAATCTCAACATTCTCCAACCCACAGTCCCTCACTGCATCCAGACATTTTTCCAGCGTATCCTTTTCATTATAGCAAGGAATAATCACTGTAAGTTTCAAATCGTTCTTTTCCATAGTCATGGTATTTCCCCTCTTTATCTTAATAATAAGTGATTTCAAAATAATTGATAATCAATTGTTCTATCCCTGAAGTCCCCTTGACTGTCTGTCCATATCCTCAATGACAATATCATAAATTTCACCAAGAGAGGCGCAATACTCCAAGACCTGCCACGGCTCATTCGTATGAAAATGTATTTTGATCAGTTCCTCATCTCCGACCGCCAGCAGACAGTCTCCCTTAAAATGCTCCGTAATATAGTCGTTGATCTCATCCTCGTCAAGATCCTTACCTTCGATCAATAACTGCGTATCATATTTAAATTCTAACATCATCCACCTCATTTCCGCGCCGCTTTTATGCAGCGCTGTTTTAACATTTATGCTTTTTTATCACTATCATGATCTATCATCCATTCCATCGCCAGAAGATATCCCGGCAGTCCCTTTCCTACGATCTGATGATCACAAGCAGGCGCTGTCACCGAAACCTTTCGAAAATCTTCTCTTGCATTGATATCGGAAATATGGAGCTCCACCTTCGGCATCGTCACGCTCGCCAATGCATCGTGAATAGCATAACTATAATGCGTATAAGCGCCGGGATTAATGATGATCCCCTCCGTACCGTCAGAATACGCGTCCTGTATCCTGTCAATCAACGCCCCCTCATGATTGGACTGAAATACTTCAACCTGACACTGCAGTTCCTTTGCTTTTTCCTCTATGATCTGTAACAGGTAATCATAATTCTGCTGACCATAGATTTCCTTTTCCCTGATCCCCAGAAAATTCAGATTGGGTCCGTTGATGATCAATAATTTCATAGATACGCTCCATTCTACAGATTTTTACAGAAAAATAAACTTTCTTTTTTTAGTATAGCATAATTTTTGAATGAAATATACCCTGTTTTTCACTTGCGCGCAAGGCATAATATTTCACTGACAACCTCTTCGACCGTCTTACCATCCGTCTCGATCACATGGTCTGCAGCCAATTCATACATCGGGGTACGTTCTTTCAACATTGCCGTGATCTTTGCACGCTGGTCCGTCCCCTGCAGCAGCGGACGCTGCGTATCCTCTTTTACACGTTCTAAGATTGTGTCAGTGTCTGCTTTCAGAAAAAAAACGGTTCCAAGACTTTTTAAAATCGCCCGGTTTTCTTCCCGTACCGGCATGCCGCCGCCGGTAGAAAGAATATAATTAGATTCTCCTTCTGACAATCGTCTTAAAAGTTCCGTTTCCAGCTTACGAAATGCCGCTTCCCCATCCGTCTGAAAAATCTCATTGATGCTTCTCCCCTGCTCTTTTACAAGCATTTTATCCGTATCAATGATCTCCACTCCTGTTTTTATATGCAGTTCTTTCGCCACAGTGGATTTTCCACTGCCCATATAACCGATCAAAATGATATTATGATTCATATCTCCTAATATTTCCTTCATCTGATTCAATATTTTACGTTCATAAAATCGTTCAAATCAATATTATGCTTCGCGGATTCCCAATGCCTTTTTCATCTGCTGCAATACCTCCGCCGCCCATTCATCCGGAATGGAAATATCATTCCAAAGCTCATAGGCATAAATCCCTTGAAACAAAAGCATCCTGAGCCCGTTATAACTCTCTCCCCCATGCTCTTTCACAAGTTTCATAAATTTTGTTTCATAAGGATTAAAAATAAGATCATAGCCGCATGCAATCCTATCATAAAATGCATCATTCTCAATTGCAGCCTCATCCGTCTTCGGGCTCATTCCCAGACTCGTCGCCTGAATGGCAAGCCAGTTCCGGGAATTTTCCGACTGCAACACATGATTCGTCCTAACGGGATCCTGTTCCATCTCATCCATCACTGCCAGATAATCCTCATCATAAGCGGCAGTAGTTACCGTAGTTTCCCCGCCGGGATATGCCTTCAGAAACCGTTTTGCCAGCTGCTCCGCCCTTTCCTTTGTACGGTTTAATATCAGAATCTTCTTTACTTTTGCCTCAAATAGCATTCCAATCACAGCATTGGCAACGCCGCCCGCGCCGATGACGACAACATTTTTCCCATCTAATGACACCCCGTCATAGCGCATGGCTCTGTATAATCCCGGCATATCCGTATTATATCCCTTATAACCTTGTTCTGTGCGTACCAGGGTATTGACTGCTCCAAGAATCTCCGCTTTTTCATCTATTTCACAAAGATACTGCATAACGTCTTTTTTATAGGGAACAGTAACATTCAGTCCTTTTGCGCCCAGCGCATAAGCGCCCTCAACTGCCGCCTTTAACTGTTCCTTCTCCACACGAAAAGCAAGATACACATAATTGTCATTATTCTTCGATGCAAGCGCGGCATGCAGCACGGGTGAAACGGAATGTTCCACCGGATTACCTAATAAACCGAGTAATCTTGTTGATCCATTAATTACGATTCCACTCATTTTTTTCCTCCATGCTGCGACCGTCTTTGATAAAAATAAATTACAATTTTTTCCAAATATCTTTTCAGAATAATCTGTATCTCCTCTTTAGGGTGAATGGGCTTCACCAGGATCGTCCTGATCCCGGTGCGGTTGGCGCCCCAGATGTCCGTGAATATCTGATCCCCCACAAAAAGCGTATTCGACAGATCAGTTCCCATACGCTGCATTGCATCCAGATATCCTTTTCTTCCCGGTTTTCCCGCATTAAAAATATAATCTGTCCCCACCTTATCCGCAAACATTTTCACTCTTGGTTCTTTATTGTTGGAAAGCACCATCGTCTTCCACCCTGTCTTATGCAGCTCCTGAAATAAAGCGTCGCTTCTTTCATCCGAAGGAGCGCCATGCGGCACCAACGTATTATCTATGTCAAAAATCACGCCCCTGTATCCTTCCAGATAAAACTTATGAAAATCAATCTGATATGTGGAATCCAGATATTCTTTCGGATAGAGTTTTTCCAGCATGCGCCCATTTCCTTCCATAAAATTCTTTAGCCAAAACTGTCGGAAAGATTCCCCAAGTCAGCGCTGGCAAGAAGAAGTTTTGTATAATCCTCCTTCGGTTTCCGGTACATCACTTCCGGTGCTCCCTGCTCTATGATCTTCCCCTCCCGCATAATCAAGATTCTATCACAAAAATGATACATTGTCCGCAAATCATGGGAAATAAATATAATAGATATATTATTTTTTTTCTGAATATCTCTTAGAAGTTCAAGAATCTGAGCCTGTATTGTCACATCCAGCGCAGATACCGGTTCATCTGCGATCAAAAGTTTGGGGTTCTGCATCAGAGCAAGACCGATACATACCCTCTGGCGCATCCCACCGGACAGTTCAGAAGGCTTTTTATCTAATACCGACGGTTCCAGCCCCACCTGATCCACCATATCCATTACCTTTTTCAGCCTTGTTTCCGCATCATCCTTAGTATTTAGTTTCAGCGGTTCCTGCAAAATCCACGAGATTGTTTTTGCCGGATTTAGGGAGCTGTATGGATCCTGAAACACCATCTGCACTTTATCCGTCTTACAGTCGATCGTTCCGCTCTTTTGCCCTACAAGATGCAGTACGGCTCTTGCAATCGTCGTCTTCCCACAGCCGCTCTCCCCGGCAAGCCCCAGGATTTCACCTTCCTTCATCTGAAAGGTCACGCCGTCCAGAACCTTCTTTTCCTGTTTCCTGCCAAAGGACAATCTCTTTGCCGGATAGGACACTACAAGGTCGCTAACTGATAAAATATATTCATTTAATGTATTCTCCTGCGACATAACAATACTCTCCATCATAACCACATATTTACACTGCAAATCTGTGCTTCCTCAGCTTACCGGTATCCTGGGGATTGCAGCAATCAAGCGTTTTGTATAATCTTCCTGCGGCGTTTCAAATATGGCATCACATTCACCTTCCTCCACGATACGCCCGTCTTTCATCACGATCACACGATGGCAGAGCTGCCGCACCAGGCTAAGATCATGGGAAATAAACATGATCGCGGTATGATCCTTCTGGTTGATCTTCTTCAACAATTGTATGATCTGTGCCTGTACCGTCACGTCTAAAGCTGTCGTGGGTTCATCTGCGATCAAAAGTCTTGGTCCCGACACCATGGCTGCCGCAATCATAACACGCTGGCGCATCCCGCCGGAGAGTTCATGGGGATAACTTTCATATACCCGTTCCACATCCTCCAGTTCCACCTTGTCCAGCCACTCCAAAGCCGTCCGCTTCTGTTCTCCTTTTGTCATATTAAAATGGATGCGGAGCGCCTCCTCTACCTGCTTTCCGATTCTCATCGTCGGATTTAAGGCTGTCATCGGTTCCTGAAAAATCATGCTGATCTCATTGCCCTGCAGCTTTCTTAGATCAGAACGCCGCATGAAAAGCAGATCTTCCCCATCAAACAGGATCTTGCCCGTTTTTTTCATATCTTTTCGGGACAAAAGCCCCGCAACTGCCAGCGCCGTCATGGACTTTCCGGAACCGGATTCGCCCACGATACCAAGAATCTCCCCTTCCTCCAAAGAAAAAGAAACGTCCTCCACCACACGCTCCGGAAGCAGATGATCATAAAATTCAATTGTAAGCTGCTCTATGTTCAAAAGCATTTTATCGTTCTCCATTTCCAGCTTCAAGTATTAAGTCCCTCCGACATCATGGAAAATCCCAGCACCATCAATACGATCATAAGTCCCGGAAATACCGCATACCAGGGTATTGTGAATAAAAATGACTGGGCTTCGGAAAGCATCCTGCCAAGCGACGCATCAGGCGGCTGGATACCAATGCCAAGATAACTCAGACCAGCCTCCGCCAAAACCGCGTTATTAAATCCGATGATAATTGAAGATAACAGGATCGGAAAAATATTGGGCAGAATATGTATAAAAATGACCCTAAAATGAGATGCCCCCATCAGTCTTGCGCTGGTCACATAATCCAGACCTTTCTGCTTCATATATTCTGATCTGACGATCCTTGCAAAGCTTGGGATAAATGCGATCCCCAGCGCCAATGTAACATTCACCGTCCCCATCCCCAGAAGACTTACCATCACAAGCGCTAAAAGTATACTGGGAAAGGAAAATAACGCATCGTTCACCCGCATCAGCACTTCGTCCAGAAGACCGCCAAAATATCCCGTCAACGCGCCAATCAGCAGTCCAAAAAACGTACCGATGCCGACTGTTGCAGTGGAAATAAAAAATGTATTTCTGATGCCCTCCATCACACGGCTGAAAATATCACGCCCAAAATTATCACAGCCCATCCAATGCTGCCAGGAAATACCGGTATTCTTCGCTGCCAGATTCATAGCGTCCGGATCATACGGTGTATAGAAACACCCAATCAATGCCAGAAGCGCCAGAACAGCGGTAATACCTGCACCAATCATAAAATACGCGTTATGATATTTACTTTTCATGCGCTCCCTCCCTTTCACTGACATATATGCCGCAAGCTATACTGCAACTCAAGTCTGAATGAAACTGCCGCTATTATGATTCGGCAATCCTTGCGTCTAAAACGCGATACAAAATATCCACCAGAAAATTAGTCACCAGTACCAATACCGCGATCAGTATGATGATGGCTTCCACCACAGGAAAATCACGATTCGAAATGGAAGTTAACAGGATCCGCCCCAGTCCCGGAATATTAAATACCTGCTCCACCACAATACTGCCCGCGATCATATCCGTAAATGCCATCCCCCAAAAAGTTACGACAGGAAGCATTGCGTTTCTTAGTACATGGCGGTAAAGCACTTCCGTCGTGCTATTTCCCCTGCTGTATGCTGTTCTGACATAATCTTTCTTCGCTTCCGTCAGGATCGAACTCCGGATCAATTTCACTGCCATGGCACACTTTGGTATTGCAATCGCAATGGACGGCATGATCAGATATTTCAAAAATCCCCAAAAATCCTTGGTATAGGAAATATAACCGCCCGGACGGAACCATTTCAGCACCAGTCCGAACACATAGGTAAATATGATCCCCAGAAAAAATGCCGGAATCGACATCA